>CABVBB010000652.1 GCA_902496505.1 uncultured Peptococcaceae bacterium | reverse complement strand
AACACACCGCCGCATTGGACCCCAAGACGTCGGAGATCATCATGGAGCTGACGGATGAGATCGTGCGGGAGAAAAAACTGACCACCATCATGGTCACACATAATCTGCGCCATGCCGTGGAATATGGCAACCGCTTGGTGATGATGCATGAAGGCAGCATCATCATGGATCAAAGCGGTGCAGAGAAAGCCAAGACGCGCATGGAAGACCTCTTGGCCATCTTCAACAGCATCAGTGTAGAGTGCGGCAACTAAAAATGCCCATAAGAAAGCCCCTTGCGGACTGCCGGAAAGCAGTCTGTAAGGGGCTTATTTTTTATGGGGTTCAAGCGCGGTGGATCAGCTGCTCAATAGCTTCTTCATCAGGGGTGATGTAGATGGTCTTTTGATTTTCATAGATCACGCGGCCGGGCTTGGCGCCGTTGGGCTTGTGCACGTGTTTTTTCAGCGTGTAGTCCACAGGGACCAGGGCAGAATGCTTGCCCTTGCTGAAATAGGCGGCCAAATGAGCGGCCAGATCAAGGATCTCTTTGGGGATCTCCCGCTGTTCCTGATGGTTTTTGATGACGACGTGGGAGCCGGGCATATCTTTGGCGTGGAACCAAACGTCGTTATTGCGGGCGATCTTTAAGGTGAGATAATCGTTCTGCACATTGTTTTTGCCCACCAGGATATGAAAACCGTCCTGCTCAATGGTGAGCGGCTTATGTGTCGGTTCTTTCTTGGTTTTTTTGTTCTGCTTGGTCAGCTTGGCTTTGACGTAATCGGCGGCCTCTAGTTCCAAACGGATGTCCACGATGTCGTCCAGTGTCTGCGCAGAATTTAAACTGTCCTTGATGGTGTCCAGATAGTCCAGTTCCTCTTGGGTATGCTGGGCCTGTTCCAGGGCTTTTTCGGCGCCGTTTTTGGCCTTGGCGTAGCGTTTGAAATAGCGCTGGGCGTTTTCGTTGGGCGTCAGGTGGCCGAGCATAGGAATGGTGATCAGTTTTTGCTCCGGATCGTAAAAATTGACCACTTCGGCATGATCGCCCTGCTTGATCTGGTACAGATTGGCGGTGAGCAGTTCGCCCCAGATCTTGGCTTCCTCAGCGTTTTCGCCTTCACTGACTTTTTCCATCTGCAAGGCCAATTTCTTTTCGCAGCGTTCGATTTGGTGGTCGATGATGCGCTCCAGATCGCCCAGCTTTTGCTGGAAGCCATTGTCCGCCTCTTTGCGGCCGATGAAGGTCTCGATCAATTCGCTCATGGACGGATAGGTGACCTGCTCCAATTCCTGATATTGCATCAAAGGGAAGGGCGCAAAAGCAGCGGCCTTTTGGTGATCATAAACGATGGTCGGCTGGTAGGCCTGCTTTTCCAAAAGCTCAGTCAGCCAGCGAAGCTGCTGCCAAATGACCTGATAATCGTACTCGCCCAAAAATTCCGCTCGTCCGTCGGGATCGAGATTGGCACGGAAGATGAGCTCTGTCGCTGTCTGCGGGCCGAGACCGGAGAGGTTGGCCAAG
>CABVBB010000651.1 GCA_902496505.1 uncultured Peptococcaceae bacterium | reverse complement strand
TGAGCGTCCTCTTTCTATACCATCATTATAGCGAAATCCGCAAGTGTTCACAAGACAGCGACCGATAGTTTAAAACTATCGCCTGCCTTTGCTGTCAGGCCCTACCCTGACGAAAAAGCCCTTTATCCGTCCATAACTATTATCGATGATTTTTATCCAAACAACTATACTAAAATTGTAAACAATGTTACTGGTAGAATCAAAGGAGGTTTTTTCTAATGGCCAAAAAAAGAGCAATGATGATCGGCTTGGATGGTGCCGATCCTGCAGTGATCAAAAAACTGATCGCAGAAGACAGACTGCCTAATTTCAAAAAGTTCCTGGAGTCAGGCGTCGCTCACAGCAGCTTGGGTATGTTAGGCGTCAATCCAACCGTTACACCGCCTAACTGGACCAGTATGGCGACTGGCAACTGGCCCCGCACTCATGGCGTCACAGACTTTTTCACCCATACCTTAGGCAATCCGCTGGATCTTTTCCAGCTCAACTGGGATTCCCGGCTGGTGCAGTCCGAAATGATCTGGGAAGCTTTTGAACGGGGCGGCAAAAAAGCTGTCATGCTCAATTACTGCGAAGCCTGGCCGCCTCGTGTAGCCGGCACGCAAAATATTTTTGTTGACGGCACCAGTGCGACCCCCTTCCTGCGCGATTTCGTAGACTTCCAAAAAGTTGCTGCGTTTTCTAAAGAAGAGAACCAGGTCAGATATTTCCCGCATTTCGTTGACCCCAGCAATGTCGGCGACTGCATCGTCTACAGCGACCAGCTCGAAGAAATGAAAAAAGCAGAGCCCGAAGGCGATGTACCTTCTATCGATATGGGCGCTTTCTACAGCAAGCCTGGTGTTGAGCGTATCGATGTGACCTATCCTGAACTCACCAATACACCACCGCCCATCAAATTCCCGACCAGCGTCATCATCGACAGCTTGAAGGATGGCGGCGAAGCAGCCTCGACCAAAGCCAGCGCGGATTATATCTTTTCTCCGCTGAAAGAAGCGTCTAACTGGAAAGGCGACATGCCCAAAGGCGCTCTGGAAGGCACGCTCATCATGAATACCGGCCTGGAACGGCGTTTTGTCCTGCTCTCTGCTTCTGACGGCACCTCTTATGACACCATCCAGCTTTTCAGCAAAAAAGATACGGCCACTTTGCTGGGTACTGCTAAAACTGGAGAGGATCCTTGGAGCGAATATATCTATGATCAGTTCACCATTGACGAAGCCAAGAAAAAAGTGGCTTACCGCATCCGCATCTTGGAGCTGGACCCCACCGGTGCCAAAGCCAAAATTTTCGTCGGCCAAGCCTTGGTCATGGAAAACAGCACCTATTTCTATCCCGAGAGCATGATGCCGGAATTCTGGGAAAAGGTGGGCCCCATCTGCAGCATGGCCAGCTATGGCCGTCATGAAGCGCTGTCCGATAAGGTCTCTATGGAATCCTTTGCCCAGATCTATGACTGGCATATGAAAGCGACCGACTATCTGCTCAAAGAAAAAATGCCGGATTG
>CABVBB010000650.1 GCA_902496505.1 uncultured Peptococcaceae bacterium | reverse complement strand
TTGTTCGTCCCAAATTTTTATCTTTATGCGCCTTAAATCGGCTGTGAATAGTAACACGAACGGATGTTTGTGATGAAATTTGCTGGTTCCTGCACTTTTTGGTGGAGAAGCAGCTGAGCCCGTGCTATAATGACTTTAAGCAGGAATTTTGTAAAAATAGAAGCGTTTTATTTTTGGAGGAGGGCCTACGATGTTAAAAAAACGGTTTGCTTATTCGTATGAAGATTATGAGGACAATGACAAGAGCGCGGAGACCATGGTGGCGGAGATCCTGGTGGATCCGGAACTGGCTCAGATAGGATCGATCGAGATCGGCAGCTGGGGCAATGCTTGGGAGGACAGCTGTCAGGCGATCATCGACGGCATCGTCGCCAATAAAGCGGCATTTGCCCATGTAGAGGAATTAGCCATCGGCATCATGGATTTTGAGGACTGCGAGATCTCTTGGATCATCCAGGGCGATTATTCCCGCCTGTGGCAGGCGCTGCCTGGTCTCAAGCATTTGACCATCCAGGGCAGCACGGGACTTGTGCTGGGCGATATTGAACACGCGGGACTGGAATCGCTGGAGATCATCTGCGGCGGCCTGCCCATGGACGTGCTGAGGAGCATTGCTCGGGCCAAGCTGCCCGATCTGCGCAAGCTGGTGCTTTATTTGGGTGTGGATAATTATGGTTTTGACGGCTCGGTGGAGGAGATCGAGGCGGCTTTGGCGGAAATGCATTTCCCCAAACTGGAATACCTGGGCCTATTGGACAGCGAGATGCAGGACGAGCTGGTGCCGGTGGCGTTGGCCTGCCCTCTGGCCAAGCAGCTGACCACGCTGGATCTCTCCTGCGGCACGCTTACCGATAAGGGCGGCGCGCTTTTATTAGAGGGTATAGCCGCTCTGCCCAAGCTGCAGAAATTAGACCTGCACCACCATTTTCTGAGCGACGAGATGATGGCCAAGTTTAGCGCTCTGCCGATCACGGTGGATGTCTCAGAGCAGAATACGCCAGATGAATACGACGGCGAATTGTATTATTACGCCCTGATCACCGAATGAGGCAGCTGGTTTTATTGGGCGAGGCAGAGAGCAAGCGGACGATCTACTTCGAGAAAGCCTGCCAGGCGCTGGGCATAACGTTAGGGCGGCAGACGCTGGAAACGTTTGGCGGCGCGGCGGAGCCTTGTCTGATCAAGATCGACCCGCCGGGCTCGACGAATTGGGATATCGAGCAGCAGGCAGCAGAGCTTCTAGCCTATCATGAGCAGCTGAAGCGTTTATCCCAGTCGGGGCAGACGTTTTACAATGAGCCGGAGGCCATCTGGACGGCGCTGGACAAGCGGCGCTGCAAGGCGCTTTTGCAGGCGCAGGGACTTGCGGTGACGGAGATGTGGCCGGAAGTCATCACCCAAGCGGCTGAGCTGCGGGAGGTGATGGCAGCGCATCACTGGCCGGGCGCTTTCGTCAAGCCGCGCTTTGGCTCGGCGGCGGCTGGTGTGCTGGCCTACCGCTTCGCCTCGAAA
>CABVBB010000649.1 GCA_902496505.1 uncultured Peptococcaceae bacterium | reverse complement strand
ATCTTTGACGCTGTTCGTTTTGGCGCTCTGGTGGAAAACGTTCAATTCAAACCCGGTACACGGACCATTGATTTTTATGATGACAGCCTGACGGAAAATACCCGCGCTGCTTATCCTGTCAATTATATTCCCAACGCTCAGCTGGACGGTCAGGGTGGCATCCCGAAGACAGTCGTTTTCCTGACAGCTGATGCATTCGGCGTCTTACCGCCTATCTCCAAACTGAACAAAGAACAGGCGATGTATCATCTGCTTTCCGGCTATACCAGCAAATTAGCGGGTACTGAACGCGGCATCACTGAGCCGCAGGCTACTTTCTCCGCCTGCTTCGGTGAGCCGTTCCTGCCGCTGCCAGCTGTCCAATATGCTGAAATGCTGGGGGATCGCATCGAAAAATACGATGTAGAGGTCTTCTTGATCAACACTGGCTGGATCGGCGGCCCTTATGGCGTCGGCGAACGTATTCCGCTGAAATACACTCGTTCCATCGTTACCGCTGCTTTAGGCGGCGAACTGCGCCACGTGGCTTATGAAGAGCATCCTATCTTCAAAGTCGCCATGCCGACTTCCTGCCCGGAAGTGGACAGCAATCTCTTGAATCCGATCAATCTCTGGGCGGATAAAGAAGCTTACATGAAACAGGCTAATATGCTGGCGAAGAAATTTGAGGATAATTTCTCCCGTTTCGACGAAATGCCTGATCATATCAAAAACGCTGGTCCTAAGGCGGAATAATTTTTGCATCTTTTCACCCCATAAATGGTGCTATGAAATAAGCCCGTCATCAACTCATTTTGCAGCACGAGTTGGTGATGGGCTTTTGTTATAAAAAAGGAGGCAGCATGAACGGAAAAATTTGTATAGGAAGCGGTCTGGCAGCTGCTTTGATCGGGCAAGGGGTATGCCGCTTCACCATCGGCATCAATTTTTTGGGACAGCTGCTCACGATCTCCGGTCTCGCCTTAGCGGGCTATGGCTTTATCTGTCTGCCTGGCATCAACAAGCGCTGGCCGCGAGCGGTTAGGCTTCTGCGCCGACTCTGTGCGGGGGTGTTGTTGGCTCTTTTTGTATCCTTTGTCGGTATCCAAGGTCTCCTCACCATACACAGCTATTCTGAGCCTTATGACGGCGATTATTTGATCGTTCTGGGGGCAGGGCTTTATGGCACAGAGCCTTCGGCCTCGCTGGTATCTCGACTAGAGACCGCACAAGATTATTTGGAGAGCCATCCAAAGGCTATGGCGGTGTTAAGCGGCGGACAGGGACCGGGCGAAGATATGACCGAAGCAGAAGCAATGCAGCGCTATTTGGCAGCCCGCGGCATCGATCGTGATCGGCTCTGGCTCGAAAAATGCTCCACCAATACCCGGGAGAACCTTGTCTACAGCAAAGCTTTGCTGGCAGAACGCATCGACTTAGAGCAGTCTCAGCTGGCTATCGTCACCAATGATTTTCACCAATACCGTGCGCAGTCCTTGGCCAAGCAGCTGGGGCTGGATACTGTTGCTTTAGCAGCACCT
>CABVBB010000648.1 GCA_902496505.1 uncultured Peptococcaceae bacterium | reverse complement strand
GATCTTTCAAAAATACCCCTTCTCCTGCCATGATCGGTCAAGCCTTCTTTCCTTGTTGTCATATGATTAGTATAATCCTTATTTGCGATGCTTGCCATACACTTTCATTTAGTATTCTTTATACATGACGAACGCCCAGGACAAAGACTTTGCCCTGGGCGTTTGACTATCATTTGCTGTGATTGCCCTTGCTGACGAAGATCCCTAAGACCGTCGCCACAAAAAGCAGGATGCCCGAATAGATGAAGACATCGTTGATGCCCATCAGCTGGCCTTCCACCATAGGCAGATACGTTTGATAATGGGTCGTCCGCACGCCCAGCACCATGGTGAACATACTCAGCGACAAGCTGGTCGCCATCATTTTGCACCAGTTGATCAGAGACGATCCGTGGCCAGTGATCTCTTTGGGAATAGATTTCATACCCACATCCATGATCGGCATGGAGGACAGTCCGATGCCCAGATACCGCACGCACAGCCAAAAGATCACGAAGAACATCGTCGTTTGCAGCGTCAGCTGACCTAAGATGAAGCTGCCCACCGCGATCAAGAGGATGCTGATGATGATCAGCACTCGGCTTTCCATGCGCTTATAAAGGATCTGGGCAATAGGCGTGCCGCCGATCGAGAAGAAGGCCGGGATCAAAAGCAGAAGCCCTGATTCAAACGGCGTCAGTCCCAAGATATTTTGGAAATAGATCGCCAGCACAAAAGGCACCAAGCACAGCGCCATGCTGATGAAGCTGTTGATGATCAAGCAGATCGTATAGTCGCGATACTTGAGCACTCCAAAGTTGAGGATCGGAAAGGTGCTGGACAATTCCCGCCGGATGAAGACGACCATGAAGAAGACGCCTGCCGCCAAAAGCAGGGCAAATTTCACCGACAACAAGCCCCAGTCTTCAGCTTGATTGAAGCTAATAAGGACCATGACTGTCCCCAAGATCACATATAAAAAGCCCAGGTAATCCAGCTTTTCCCCTGTAGGATGCACTTCATACGGCACCGAGCGGTACACCGCCCACGCGGCCAAAAGCGCCAGCGGCGTATTGATCCAAAACAGCCACTGCCAGCTGCCGACGGTGAGCATATAGCCCGCCAGCACCGGCCCGATCGCCGGCCCCATGGACAAGGACATGCTCTGGAGGCTGAGAAAAGTCGCCTGCTGCCGGCGCGGCACGTACTGATAAATGATGGTCATGCAGCACGGGATAAAGACCGCTGCCAACAGCCCCTGCACGACGCGGAAAAAGATCATCTGATAAATATTATGACAAACGCCCGCCACCGCTGCAGCCAGCGCAAAACCCACCAGCGCGCCTGCAAACAGATTGCGCGAACTGATGCGGTCCGAAAAATATCCCGCTGCCGGACTGACCACGCCCATAGCCAGCGTATAGCTGATCATGATCCACTGCACCGTCTTCAATTCGCAGTCAAATATGGTCAAAAAAGCCGGGATCGCGATATTCATCGCCACTGAATTGTATAACGACAAAAAACTGCTGATCACGATG
>CABVBB010000647.1 GCA_902496505.1 uncultured Peptococcaceae bacterium | reverse complement strand
GCTCTCGATCCGGCTCATATCCAAAATATCATTGATCAAGCTGAGCAAATGGCGGCTGGAACTGCTGATCTTCTCCAAAAGATCGTGGATCCGCTCGGGGCAATCTTCCTGCAAAAGCGCCAGATCGGTCATGCCCATGATGGCATTCATCGGCGTGCGGATATCATGGCTCATGGAGGAAAGAAATTCGCTTTTCGCTTTGCTGGCCTTCTCCGCCGCCTGCAGTGCCGTATCCAGACGGCTGCGGGTCTCGCGCTCTTTGGTCTGATCCTCGACCGCCACGATATACTGCTGCTCATTGGCGGGATCGTTGATGGCGAGGAGCTTGACTTTGAGCCAGAGCATTTTGCCGCTGACGGCGTGCTGATATTGGCATTCCTCATCTACATTTTCTGCAAGCGTGCCCGCAAGCATCTGCTCAGCGGCCTGCCTCAATACCTCACTTTGGCACTGCTTAAAAAACAGCATAGGGGCTTCCTTGCACGCCTCTGCTTCCAACCCCAGCACCTGGCTGGCATTGGGAAATACCATTTCCATTTGGTGCTTCTGACCATTGCAGACCATGAAAACCTGTTCCACGTTTTCCGAGATCAGCCCAAAAAGCGTATCGCGGTATTCACGCTCCTTCGCCAAAGCTGCCGCGCGGTTGCGGCTGTTTTCCATGAGCATCAGCCCGATCACGCATAAGAAAATGAACAGACAGACCAGCGACACCAAGACCAAGATCGTATTGCTGGACTGCTGGATCACGGTCAGTGGAACGATGGCCACCATATACCAGCCGCAATCACCCTCCACTGGTGTGAAATAAAAATAACTCTTCTCTCCGCCGGCATCAAGGATGATGCTCCCCGCTTGTCCCGCTTCGGTCAATTCCTTGACCGTCTGCATGGTCTGGAGAGGATTGCCGCTCTTTTCCAGCATTGTATACAAAGACGCATACGTCCGCTGGGCCACGGTGTTTTTGGGATAGACCAGATAATCGCCGCTCTCCTGATCAATCATGTAGGCAAAGCAGCGGCCGTCGAAAAATTCCATTGCCGCTGGCACATAATAATCCTCTAGATCGACATAACCGTAAAGCATGGCCTGCTCACCGTCTTTTAACGGCACCTCTGTCCGCATGACCACCTGCTTGCGGCCATTCCAGCCAAAGAACGCCTTGCTGGTATCGCTGTTTTCAGGAAACTCCGCCCATTCCATATCCGTCTCCGCAGTGATCGGCTGACCATCGTTTAGATACCCGCTGCCATCTGCATAGACCAGGGCCAGGCGACTGAAGATATCCTTCTGTCCATACGAGCGCATTTTTTCCAAGCGCTCCTCCTTAGGCAGCAGAGCGATCATCTCTGCCAGATCCTCCAGACTGTGCCGGTCCTCCCCCGCATATTCCGCGATGTAATCCGCACCGATCTTAGTCATGCTTTTGATACTGCTCTCCGTATCATCCCGCAGGCTGCTGTTGATCTCCAGCACAAAGACCATCACGCCAAGATCAGCAGCACCACCAAGATCAGGCTCTCG
>CABVBB010000646.1 GCA_902496505.1 uncultured Peptococcaceae bacterium | reverse complement strand
ATTTGTCGCTGTAGAAATCTTTATTTGTCAGCTGGCCGAAAATCTGCTATATTTCTTGACAGTGTGACAAAAGGCTGTCAATAGATGAATAATAAAGGAGAGAGCGGATTGAGCAAGGAGAAGAAAATGAACAGTACGACGCTTTTGCTGTTGGCGTTGGTGCTGGGCATCATTTTTGGTTTTATCTGCAAGGCGCTGCCAGCAGGGATGCTTAGAGATACGATTTTGCTGAATGGTTTGCTGCGCTTTTTGGGCAATGGCTTCGTCAATCTGATCAAGATGATGGTCGTGCCGCTGGTCTTCGTTTCCCTAGTCTGCGGGATGACGGCCATGGGAGACGCCAGCAAGATGAGCAAGGTGGGCGTCAAGACATTTGTATTTTTCTTAGGCAGTACGGCGGTCGCTATCATTTTGGCCATTGCGGCAGGCTATATTTTTAAGCCAGGCAGCGGACTAGATCTGTCCCACATGATGCAGGGCGAATTCACGGTGCCGGAGAGCAAAGGGCTGGTGGATGTGCTCTTGGATATGATCCCCACCAATCCGTTCCAATCGCTGATGAGCGGCAATATGCTCCAGATCATCGTCTTTGCGCTCTTGGTGGGCTTTGCCATCAATGCGCTGGGCGAAAAAGTCCGGCCGCTGGGACAGTGGTTCGAGCAGTTCAACGATGTGAATATGGTCATCGTCGATCTGGTGATGAAAGTCGCACCGATCGGTATCTTTTGCTTGATCGCGACGACGGTGTACAATACGGGCTTTGACGCGCTGGTCAGCGTGGCGGGCTTCATTGTGCTGGTGGGTGCGACGATGCTGGTGCACGCCATCTTGGTCTACTGGCTGATGCTCAGAGGCTTGGGCCGCATCAGTGCGAAGCCGTTTTTCAAGGGCTTTCTGAACGTTGCGCCGCTGGCTTTTTCGACGGCTTCCAGCAATGCCTGCCTGCCGCGGGCGATGGAGGTCATGGACGATCTGGGCGTGTCCCGTCAGATCTCGTCCTTTGTCCTGCCAGTAGGTGCGACAGTCAATATGAATGGTACGGCCATCATGCAGGGTGTGGCGGCCATGTTCATCGCTCAGATCTACCATGTGGATCTGAGTCTCAACGCCATCCTCATGCTGATCTTGACCGCTGTGCTGGCAGCAGTGGGGACAGCAGGCGTGCCGGGCGTAGGCATGATCACGCTGTCTATGGTGCTGCAGTCCGCGGGGCTGCCTATCGAGGGCATCGCCTTGATCATCGGCTTTGACCGTATCCTGGACATGATGCGCACGACTGTCAATGTCATGGGCGATTATGTCTGTGCAGTCATCATTGCCCGCACAGAAGGCGAATTGGATCTGGACAAGTACGCGCGTTATCATACTTGAGATGATCAAAAAAAAGGGCCGGAAAGAACGCAAATTTGTGTTCTTTTCGGCCCTTTTGCCGTTTAGTGGGCTTCATCGATATGTTTCCAGTAGCGTTTAGGCATCCAGTAGCGCTGTAGACGGGGATTGTAGCGCTCGGGAATATTGGTGGCGTCAAAGAAG
>CABVBB010000645.1 GCA_902496505.1 uncultured Peptococcaceae bacterium | reverse complement strand
TCTCTTCGCGCAAAATTCGCACACAGGTGGAATGGAAGGTGCTGGCCCAGACTCTTTCTCCCGCAGCACCGATCAGGCGGGCAATACGCTCGCGCATTTCCTTAGCGGCTTTGTTGGTAAAGGTGATGGCCAAGATGTGCCACGGCGCTACCTTTTTTTCATAAATCAAATAAGCCACCCGATTGGTGAGCACTTTGGTCTTGCCGGAACCTGCGCCCGCCAAGATCAAAAGCGGCCCCTCTGTATGCATGACAGCTTCTCTTTGCTGCGGATTAAGCTCGTCTAAATTCACCTTTTTGTATCTCCCTTCATTTCATGTAACTTTTATTATAGCAAATTTTCTTCCCAATAAGCAATGACAGCAGCCATATTTCCCGAGATTTTTGTGCAGAAAAAAACCTCTGTCTGATATCAACAGAGGTTATCTTCTGCCGCGTTTATTTTCCCTGCGCTTCCATAGCGCGGCGGCCAGTGGAAAGCATCAGCTTCAAACGGTTTTCTTGATTGACCTTGGTCGCGCCGGCATCATAATCGATGGGCACGATATTCGCCTCGGGGAAATGATCTTTGATCTTGCGGATCATCCCACGGCCGCAGATATGATTGGGCAGACAGCCAAAAGGCTGCGTGCAGACGATATTATAGACGCCTTGATCGATCAGTTCCAGCATTTCAGCGGTCAAAAGCCAGCCCTCGCCCATCTTGGCGCCGTAGCCGATGAAATCCTTAGCCAGCGCTTTCGTATGGCTGAAATTGGAGCAGGGCGTAAACTGCGGATAGCCCTTGACGATCTCGATCATATCCTTTTGGATGGCTTCAAATCGATCCAAGAAAAACTGAGAAATATATTTTTTGAGCACTGATCCGCCATACAAGCGATGATCCTCTATGCCCGTATCGATGGTATAGAGCAGGAAGTCCAAAAGCCCTGGCATGACCACCTCGGCCTCTTCATCCCGCAGGAATTGTTCCAGATTATTGTTGCCCAGCGGCGCGAACTTGACATAGATCTCGCCCACGACGCCGACCCGGATCTTATTGCGCGGCGCCAGAGGAAGCTTGGCAAAGGCTTCCACGATCTGCTGCATCTTAGCTTTGATCGCCTTGCGTCCCATACTCTTATTGTCTTGGAAATCAGCGACCAATTCTGCCACAAAGCCATCGATCAGCCGATCGACTGCACCAGGTTCCAGTTCATACGGCAGCGTCTGATTGCGCAGCAGCATGAACAGATCACCATAGACCACTGCATTGGCCAATTTCTTGATCATCGGCATGGTGATCTTGAAACCGGGATTGGATTCCAAGCTGCTGAAATTGAGCGATACTACCGGCACTTGAGACAGTCCTGCTTTTTTCAGCGCCTTGCGCAGGAGGCTGACATAATTGGATGCCCGGCAGCCGCCGCCCGTCTGCGTCATCATCAGAGCTACTTTGTCCACATCATACTGCCCTGTTTTGAGCGCGGCGATCAGCTGGCCAATGACGAGCTGTGCTGGATAACAAATATCATTGTGGGCATATTTGAGACCTGTATCGATGATCTCCGGCCCCTGGGTATCAATGA
>CABVBB010000644.1 GCA_902496505.1 uncultured Peptococcaceae bacterium | reverse complement strand
AGCCACCATGAACGGACGGATATACAGAGAGGTCCCTGGTGCATCAGGCACCCACTTGGCTTCTAAACGCACCAATTTTTCCAGAGCCTCCAGCACGAAGTCGATATCCAATTCCGGCATGCAGACTTTCTGAGCAGAACGGTTCATACGCTCAAAATTCGCTCTCGGTCTAAATAGACGGATCACGCCGTCCGCACCTTTGTAGGCTTTGAGCCCTTCAAAGATCCCTTGGCCATAATGCAGCACGCAGGCAGCCGGATCGATAGGTACATTGCCATAAGGAACGATCCTGGCGTCATGCCAGCCTTCCCCTTCTCTATAATCCATCACAAACATGTGGTCAGTAAAAATTTTGCCGAAAGATTTGACCTCTGTCGGCACTTCTTTAGGCGTGGCCGTTTTTTCAACGCGTATTTCCATCCTTGATCGCTCCTCTTTATCTGTATTAATACACAATGTGTAATTAGCTTGTGTTACATTATAATACTTTTAGTGGTATTCGTCCAGATATATTTTGACTTTTTATTTTACTTGGGCCTGCCCGCTGTAAATGACGCCTCTGCGGAAATCGATGGTCACCCAATCGCCATCCTTGAGCTGCTCCATGATACCCGCTGCTCCGACGAATACAGGCTTGCCCAGATTCATCCCGACGATAGCCGCATGGGAAGTCAACCCCGCTTCCTCGGTGATGATGGCACCGGAGCGGCCGATGGCCTCGATCATGCCAGCATCAGTGGCTATAGTGACCAAGATATCCCCCTCCTGCAAAGCCTCCAGATCTCGCGCGTCACGTATCAGTTTGACCGGCCCAGCAACAGACTCTTGTCCGATACCGATGCCTTTGGCCAAAATCGTACTGACCACTTCAACTTTGAGCAGATTAGTCGTGCCAGGGATCCCTACTGGTACGCCGGCGGTCAGCACCACCAGATCGCCCCGCTTGATATGCCCCTTCTGCAAAGCGATCTGGATCGATTGATCGATCAATTCATCGGTATTATTGGCTTTATGGCCTAGTAGCGGCATAACGCCCCAATTGAGCAGCAGCTTACGCTGAGTTTCTTCATTATGCGTGATGGCGATGATGGGCGTTTCCGGACGAAATTTTGAGACCATCCGCGCCGTTGAACCAGATTCTGTAGCCGTGATGATCGCTGCTGCTTCCAGATTTCTAGCGGTCGTACAGGTGGCATAGCCAATTGCGGCTGTCGTAGAATGGCCCGCTTGCAGCCCTTTTTCGTTCAAAAGATGCGCATAATCCAGCGCTGTTTCGGTCATAGCGGCAATATTGGCCATCGTCTGCACCGATTCCAGCGGATATTTACCTGCCGCAGTCTCGCCGGAGAGCATGATGGCATCGGTGCCGTCAAAGATAGCGTTGGCCACATCGCTGGCCTCCGCCCGCGTGGGACGCGGATTACGCATCATAGAGTCCAGCATCTGCGTAGCAGTAATGACCGGCTTGCCGACCAAATTGCACCGAGCGATCATCTGCTTCTGCACCAAGGGCACCTGTTCAGCGGGGATCTCAACACCCAGATCACCGCGGGCGACCATCAATCCATCGG
>CABVBB010000643.1 GCA_902496505.1 uncultured Peptococcaceae bacterium | reverse complement strand
TGGATCGTTGGATTGCCCATTTTATTTCCTCCCTCATCAAATGATCAAAATAGTACTTTTCCTACGGTAAAAGCTGTTGTCAGCAAGACAACGACACTGGTCACGATCGCCATGCTGCTCATCACGTAAATATCCTTTTTGGTGATCCAATCGTTGCTGTGCAATAGGGCTGCACTGGGGCTGGCCGCTGGCGTCAAGAAAGCCAGCATGACTGCAAAAATAATGACGACGGCTACCAGAGAACTGTCGATGCCGACTGTCGCTGCAAAAGCCAGCACCACTGGCAGCAAAGCGATCGCTGTTGCGGCATTGTTGCAGAAGTTGGTGAAAATGACCGCACACAGCACCATCATGACCACAAAGAAAACCGCTGAGGCTTGTCCAAATACTGGCTCCAATAAAATTTTCAAGAAGCTTACAAATCCTACAGAGTCATGATTGAGCGCTCCTGAAATGACCATCACCGCTGCCAAGAGCAATAAAACGCCCCAGTTGATATGTTGTCTCGCCATCAGCTGAAAATTGAGCAATTTCTCATCGTCAACAGAAATGATGCACATCAGGGCGACCAAAGCTACAGAGATCCCTGTCGCGCCCAGTGTATTAAGCAAAGTGGTCAACGACCAGGCTGTCGGCAAAATACTGGGTAAGATCATCAGAACGACCAACCCTACTAAAAAACCAAAAACCACTTTTTGTTTGAAATTCAACTGGAGAACGGCCCGGTCACGTACCACATCCTCCTGCTTCAAATTACGCAGCGCATTGGTGTCCAGACGCAGGACAAACTTTCCTGCAAGAATATAGAGGGCAATCGCGGCTGTTACTGCCACCGTCATGAATGCCATATAAGGCAAATAATCGATCCGCGCACCGGCTATGGCTTCAAAGGAGGCCAAGATCATTAACGGCGCGCTTTTAAAGGGCATGACCCCCATCCCCAGCTGCGCTGCTAAAATAGTGCCGAAAATCATAAACGATACATAGCGGTCACCGCGTTTATAGCCCAAGGTGTCAAAGATACTGTACAATATGCTCCATCCCAAAATAATGGCTGGTGAAGAGGACGTCAATGCGCCCAATAAGCTGATGGCAAACAGATAAACAAAACTAAACAGCCAGGGCTTGCCCTCGATCCCTTTGCGGCTCAAAAGCCAGAAGGCGATGAAGCGCGTAATGCCATGGGCTTCTACCGCACCAGCAAATATAAAGATGAAGATGAACTGCACCACATTATCATTACCGAAACTCGTTGCCCAAATGGTTTTGAGCGGCGCGTAGCCGCTGAAAGCTACTGCCAGCATTCCCAGCAGACTGGGCCAAATCAGTCCAACCGTCGACCAGCCGTAAAGCATCGCCAGAAAAATACCAATGATTTTCATGCCTAAGGGGGTAATGGGTTCGATAGCTGGCAGCTGGCCAAAACCAAACATCAAGATCAAAATGACTGCTGTATGAAATAATTCTAAAGTATTAATTCCTTTTGATTTTGTCATCACTATAGCTCCTCTCATGTTCTTTTTTTCCTGTTGATTCGACATGGCTATATCTTATGTTTATTATAGGTGTATCG
>CABVBB010000642.1 GCA_902496505.1 uncultured Peptococcaceae bacterium | reverse complement strand
GACGTCCAGGCGCGGGCGCATCTATTGGCTGTTCTGGATCAGCTGGCGCAGGATCCGGCCTTAACGATCGCCTATGTCACCCATTATACCGAAGAGATCCGCCCGGCTTTCACCCATATGCTGCTTCTGCGCGACGGTCATATTTTTAAGCAGGGGACTCTAGCGGATCTTTTTACCGAAAACATCCTCAGCGAATTCCTGCGTCATCCGGTCACGCTCAAAACGCTTCCCGCCGGCGAGCGCTTATTGTCTCTGCAGGTCGCCTCTGATGTGGGCGGCTTGCTGCAAGGGAGGGAAAACACATGACCTCTTTTCGTGATCTCAACTGCGGCAACGATGTCGCGATGATGGACAAATTAGGCCGTTTTGACCGAGAATTCATTGTCTATGGCTGTGCCTTTCTGCAAAAGGATGAGCCGCACTATTTCGTCAGCAGCCGTGCAGACACCATCGATCATTTTGTGCAGCAAAGCAGCCTTGCTTCACTTTATCCCACGCCAGTCTCCACAGCGCTCTCCGCATGCAGTGTACCCGCCGGAGCGCAATCTGAGCTGGCACGGAGCGCTAAAATGACCTTGGCCAGGGAGCTTTCTCACACCTACAGCCCGCTCTTTTGGCGAATGCTCCAAAAGCTGACCGCCTTACCGGCAAATAATACGGGCGCCCAGCTCATAGAAGAACGCTTTGCCCAACTCAATGGCTGTTTCCAGCCGGAATCCTTATCCTTGATGGCTGGCCTTCTGCAAATGACGTTTGCGCAAAAATGCCTCACCTTGGCAGCTTACCAAAACTTCTGGGCACGCCTTGAAAAAAAGCTCCGCCAAATGGAAGATGATGTGGTCATCAAAAAAACCTTTCGACGGACATTTTCTGGCTTTGCCTACCGCCCGCCAAAACAGCACTGGCAATATTTCTATGATGGCGAAAGCGCTGTTGTCCGAGCCAAACAGCGACTGTATTTCAGCCAAGGGATGACCGTCACGCCTATGGTGCAAAAGACTTATTGGTTTGACGGTCAGACCTCGGTGCAAAGTATCGCCCAGCGCTTCGCTCAAGCGCTGCCTGAATGGTTCGACGCTGATTTTCTAGCGCTCACGAAAGCTTTGCGAGCGCTGCCGCCGCTCGGCGAAGTGCCCCTCTCCCTCTTCTCTCCGACAGAGTGGGCGGAACTCTCTTTCCAGGAGCAGGCTGCACTGCGCGGCTATGCTTACTGCTACCATTTACTGTCTCCTCAAGCATAATACGCCTTGATGAGATCGACTGTTTTTTCAGCGATGCTGGAAAGCTGGTGGTCGGCCGGATAGGATAAGGTGACATAGACCTTCAGCGGCTCTTTGAGTTTTATAGGCACCATTTGTGACTGCCACACCGGCTCCATACTTTGATAGATCGATTGGGTGGAGATCGTATAATACAGACCATTGGCGATGCTGTCGTTGTAGATCTGAAAATTGTTGGTATAGCTGAAGTTTTCGGTATTGCCGTAGCGCTGCATGATCTGCGCAATATAATTGCCCTGCTCCATCGTTGGACCGTAAAGGAGCAGCGGCAGCTTAAAAAGATCTTTAATGGCGA
>CABVBB010000641.1 GCA_902496505.1 uncultured Peptococcaceae bacterium | reverse complement strand
CATTCTGTCGAATCAAGGCATAATCCTGCTCCATCAAGGTCAATAAATCGTTCTTCTGACGGGAACGGAGAAGGGATTGACAAACCTTGCCAACAGCGCTAGTATAGAGGCACTGCTTATTAGGAAATTTCGGTATCATTCGACCCTTGAGGAGGCATTGCTATTATGGAAGATAATAACGCCCAGCAAAAAAAAGGCATGGCGCTGATCATTCTTTCCGCTGTACTATTCGGCTTCATGCCCTTATTCGCCAAGATCGCCTATGCCCATGGCAATAACGCGTATACGCTGGCATTCCACCGTTTCTTTTTCGGCAGCATCGTCATGTTTTTGATCGTTCACTTCGTCCAAAAAAATTCTCTCCGCATCAAACCGCGAGAAATGAAATCGATCTTTTATCTCTCACTGCCCTTTGCTTTTACACCGGTGCTGCTCTACGCCTCTTACAACTATATCTCCTCGGGACTGGCAACAACGCTGCATTTTTGCTACCCGATCATGGTCATCCTCATCTGCGCTGTCTTTCTCAAAGACCGCCCCTCGCAGAAAAAGATCATCTGCTGCCTTTTGTGCACATTAGGCATCGTATTGTTCTACACGCCCGGCGGCCAGATCAGTCTCTGGGGCATGGCCATCGCGCTGATCTCCGGACTGGTCTACGCGGCCTACATCGTCCTTTTGGACAAAAGCTTTCTGCGCCGCGTTGCCCCGCTGACGCTGGCTTTTTGGATGACAACGTTTTCCGCTGCCGAAGTAGGCGTCGTCACCCTAGGCATGGGCAAAATGGTCTGGTCGCTGGATGCTGCTGGCTGGGCGGTCAGCTTCATAATGGCTGTCATGGTCACCGTTATCGCTGTGGTAGCTTTTCAGCGCGGCACAGCCATCTGCGGTGCACAGAAAGCATCGCTGCTCAGTACCTTTGAGCCGCTGACCAGCGTCGTTCTCGGCATCGCTCTCTTGGGCGAAGTGCTCTCTGGCCGCACGCTTTTGGGCATCATCTGCATCCTCTTTTCTATCATACTGCTCATCATCGAGCCCACGTCCAAAACACCCAGCCGTGATCCCAAGACCGCCGCTGCCAACCCCAACTGATCCATTGCTTCTCCAATCACAAAAGCCAGACTAGCTGATCAAGATGATCGGCCGGTCTGGCTTTTTTAGGCTGTCTTTTGTTGCGCACGCTGTAAAATTTTCTAGTGTTTTATCAGACTAGCTCTCCTTTTGACCACTTCCGCCTGCTCCCCAGCGGCAGCTATAGCGTCTAAACGTTGCTGCCGGCAGCTCGCCCCATTTCTCCTGCACGAAATCGATGGTCTCCGCCAACTTCTCAACCGCAGCTGGACTGAGGCTGGCCTTTAGGTGCTTCAGCCGCTCCAGATCGTCAGCAGAATAGGTCTGCTTCAGCTTAGCTTTAAAATCCGTCTTGACCTCTGCTAAAGAATAGTCGTAGTTATACCAATACGTCTGCGCCAGGATCGGAGTCACGACGACGCCCTGCCCCTCCAGTTCATGAAGGCTTGCATACACAAGGCCGCTGTGAGCATTGGATAGATAGCGGATACTGCCCTCTTCCTCATA
>CABVBB010000640.1 GCA_902496505.1 uncultured Peptococcaceae bacterium | reverse complement strand
CTGATTTTCGCTGATCATCTGCTGCGGATGCTCCACCCGCACGCCTATAGCGAACGCCTTAGGCACCACTTCGATCCCCTGCTCCACCAGCTTTTCAAACGTATCCCGAGCACTATGACCTACAGCCAAAATAACTGCCTGAGCATACAATCGCTCACTGCCATTGATAACGACACCCGAAAGATGGCCGCCTGTCATCAAAAGTTCCGTTACCTTGGCTTCGAAGCGCACTTGTCCGCCCAGGGCAATGATCCGCTCACGAATGCGCTTGACCACCTGCTTGAGCACGTCAGTGCCCACATGCGGCTGATGGGAATAAAGGATATCCTCCGGCGCTCCATAGGTCACCAGCATTTCCAATACCTGATGGCAGCGGATATTTTTGATCAAAGTCGTCAGCTTGCCGTCAGAGAAAGCCCCTGCGCCGCCTTCGCCAAACTGCACGTTGGATTCAGGATCGAGTTCACCAGTCTGCCAAAAGGCCTCCACATCTGCTGTGCGCCGCTCCACATCCCGTCCCCGCTCCAAAAGGATGGGCCGGTACCCTTTTTCCGCCAAGAGCAGCGCAGCAAATAAGCCCGCAGGACCAGCCCCTACCACCACTGGCGGATAACTCAACCGCTCTTCGCCACTTTTGGGCGCATGATATACCTCCGGCTCGGCCAAAGTCACATTGCGATTTTGCAACCGTTCTACGAGCTTGCGCGCATTGCCCTTGATCTGGATATCCAGGGTATAGATGAAGACTACTTTATCCTTCTTGCGGGCATCCAATGACCGCTTGACCAGTTTGTAATCGACCAGTTCCTCCGGCTTAATATGCAGGATCGATAAGATCTGCTTGCGCAGGATCTTATCTTGATTTTTATGGACATCCACTTTGATGCCCGACAGTCTGACCTTATTCATTTTCACACTTCTCCTCGCTGTTTCGCTTCCTCTATCATAACCGAAACGGCCGCACGATACAAGCTGTCCTGCCGCCATCCTGTCAAAAATGTTTTCCTCAGACAAAAAAGCCCAACCTTTCGGCTGGGCTTTTGACTTTGCTTGCTGATATTATTTATCGGCCAATTCCTTGTACGTCTGATAGCGGGCAATGCTGTCTTCTTTCGCCTGCTCAAACAAAGCTTCCGCTTGATCCGGGAAGAGCTTCGCCAAAGAGGTATAGCGTACTTCGGTCTTGATATAATCCATGAATTTCTCGCTGTCTGGTTCCTTGGAATCCAAGATGAACGGATTTTTGCCCTCTGCCTTCAGCAAAGGATTGTACCGCCACAGATGCCAGTAACCTGCTTCGACAGCTTTCTTCATCTGCTGCATGGAAGTGCCCATGCCGCCTTTGATGCCGTGGTTGATGCAGGTCGCATAGCAGATGACCAGAGATGGGCCAGGATAAGCCTCAGCCTCGGTGATAGCTTTGATAGCCTGGTTCATATTTGCGCCTAAAGCGATCTGAGCGACATAGATGTTGCCATAGGTAGTCGCCATCAGTCCCAAGTCTTTCTTCTTGGATTTCTTGCCGCTGGCAGCAAATTTGGCAATAGCTGCTGTTGGGGTAGACTTGGAAGCCTGACCACCGGTATTAGAATAGACCTCGGTGTCGAAGACCA
>CABVBB010000639.1 GCA_902496505.1 uncultured Peptococcaceae bacterium | reverse complement strand
GTCAGCCTCTGGCTGAAGCTGTTCAGGGGTATCTGAAAGCCGTTGGCGTAGAAGCGGATATCACTCCGTATGACTGGACCACTTACAAAGAGAAAGTTAAGAACAGAGACTTCGACATCTGCTTCTATGGCTGGATCGGTGATAATGGTGACCCAGACAACTTCATGAACCTGTTATCCAGCGATGATCCGACCATGAACGTTGCGATGTATCAGGATGCAGAGTTCAATGCTATGTTGGCTGAGGCTGCTGCTACACCAAATGGTGACGAGCGTAACGCGATCTATGCGAAGATGGAACAGAAGGTTGCTGACGAAGCCGTTTGGCTGCCGATTTCTCACATGAAATCTCTGTCCGCTTACAACCCAGCCGTTGATGGTTACTTCTACCATGTCACAGGCAATGTCTTCTTCCAAGGCATGTCTAAACCTGCGAAATAAGCGTGGTAAGCTGAGTTTTTAATATGTGCCAGAGATAATATTGTACCCGGTCGTGCTGGGCACGGCCGGGGAAGTTATTTCTGGCATTTATTTGTTTTGGTGTTGATGTTTTTATTACATAGCTTGGTATCTTGGAAGGCGGTTTTATACGGCGGCTTGCAAGATGGTGAGCTGGACGTAGCGAAATACGCTGATGAGTTAGGCATGGCTTCAAGCGGATACGGGACGGGGAAGCGGCCCGTCATACGTCTGGAAATCGCTTCTCAAATTGGATAGAAAGGTTTTGGACACATGTTGCGATATATTTTAAAACGATTGCTGCAGATCATACCGGTTTTGATCGGTGTTTCGCTGATCGTCTTCGTGATCATGCGGGTATTTTCACCAGACCCGGCGCCTATCGTTCTGGGACAACACGCTACCGTGGAGGCCTCAGAGGCTTGGCGCGAAGCCAATGGGCTGAATAAGCCCATTATCATGCAGTATCTGGATTTCATCCTGGGCTTTGTGACAGGAAACTTGGGCACGTCTTTTTACACCAAGGCGCCAGTGCTGCAAGAGATCATGAGTCGTTTCCCGGCGACGATCGAATTGGCGCTTTTGGCCACGATCTTTGCCTCTTTCTTTGGCATCCTGATCGGCGTCATTTCAGCAGTGAAGAAAAATTCCATCTGGGATAACCTGGGTATGGTCATTGCCTTGATCGGTGTATCGGTGCCTATCTTCTGGCTGGGTATCATGCTGATCATCTTTTTCTCCGGTCATTTGGGCTGGCTGCCTTCCGGCGGTCGGATCAATCCGCTTTTGCGGCCGGATAAGGTCACAGGCCTCTACTTGATCGATACGCTTATTGCCGGCGATATGGCGGCCTTTAAGGATGCTGTGCAGCATCTGGTGCTGCCGGTCGTCGCTCTGGGCATGTACTCCATGGCGGTCATCGCTCGTATGACCCGTTCGAGCATGCTGGAAACGCTGGAGCAGGATTATATCCGTACAGCGCGGGCCAAGGGCATCTCGGAAAAACGCGTCATCATCCGCCACGCGCTGCGTAATGCGCTCATTCCCATCGTGACTGTCATCGGTCTGCAATTGGGTATGCTTTTGGGCGGCTCGGTGCTGACGGAGACGGTTTTCTCCTGGCCGGGCATTGGCGCGTATACAGTACAGTGCATTTTGAA
>CABVBB010000638.1 GCA_902496505.1 uncultured Peptococcaceae bacterium | reverse complement strand
TTCGTCATCATTTGACATAGACTATCTTAAGCGGGATAGAGAGCTATCCGGCGAATTCGTTAAAGGATGGTGGAACAGATGATGACAAATGAAGAAATGATGGACTGTCCTCATCTGGAGGCAGTACAGCACGGCTTGAAATGGCATTTGGTCTGTGATGAGCGGACGGATAAGGAACGGGAGCGCGACAGTGCGCAGTATGTTCTGCCCGACAGCGAGACGTGCCGATCGATGCGAAAGACGCTGACGAAATTTGGTTTTGTCTTGTTTTGTGATGATGAGATGGAATAACGCAATGCAAAAAAGAGTGAACGGCCGTAGAGGCTGTTCACTCTTTTTGTATGGTCAATCACTTTTTTCGCTCATCCATTCGTGCAGGCGGCAGCAGATATTATCCAGCGAATCGCGGATGATCGGCTGCGGAGGCAGGGAGGCGAGAAATTCGCGGCCGTAGGATTTGGTCAGGATGCGGTTATCCAATACGACCAGCGCGCCCCAATCGGTATTGGTGCGGATCAAGCGTCCGCAGCCCTGGCGGAATTTGAGCACGGCCTGGGGCAGGCTGTAATGGGAGAAGCTGTTTTTGCCCTGCCGCTGCAGATGCTCCAGCTTGGCGCTGGTGATAGCGCGGGTGGGCGGCAGGAAGGGCAGCTTGACGATGACCACGGTGGTCAGTCCTGTGCCCTTGACGTCGATGCCTTCCCAAAAGCTGGCGGCGCCAAGCACGATCGTGCGCTCGTTGCTGGAGAGGCTTTGGATGATGCTGGTGCGGCTGCCGTCTTGACCATGGGCCAAAATGTTGTATTCGCTGAGCGCGGGATTGCGCTTGAGGGCGAAATAAACTTTGTTGAGCATGGCGTAGGAGGTGAAGAGCACCAGCATGCCGCCAGTGACGGCGGTGATGAGTTTTTCCAGGTTGTGCACGACCATCTCGCTGTAGGCAGCTTCGTTGATCTGGGAATAGTCGGGATTGTCAGTAGGGATAGCGATCAGCGACTGAGTCTTGTAATCAAAGGGCGAGGGCGTGATGTAGGAGAGGTACTCGTCTTCCCGCAGGAGATAGGTCTCAGCGGTGTATTTCAAATGTTTGCTGACAGCCAGGGTGGCGCTGGTCAGGATGACACTGTCATTGGCATCAAAGAGGAATTCTTTGAGGATGGGCATGGCGTCGATGGGGGCGATGGAAATGACGAGATTGTTGCCCCAGGTGCTGTTCAGGTTGTTGAACCAGTAGACACTGGCAGGATTGTCACCTTGGATGAAATTGGCGACGAGGGCTTCTTGTCCCTGGAACCAGCTTTGGGTAAAGACGAGCTCGCGCAGGAGGTCCTCGATGCCGTCGACCAGTTCCAGCTGATTGTGGATCTTGACCAGGCGGCGGTTGATGGTGGTGATGAGCTGACCGATCTGGGTCAAATTGTGTTCGAATTCCGGCCACCAATCGCTGGCGCGCTCTGCCTCGGTGACACGGCGTTCGTTGGCGTGGGTCAGCGCGGGGACGGTGAAGGGATAGTCAACGGCAGTGGTGATGTAGCCGTCGAGCATATGCACATCGTCCTCCAGCTGAGCCATAGTGTTTTGGATCAGGCCGGGAATGTCGCCGGCGCCGGGCAGACGGCTGAG
>CABVBB010000637.1 GCA_902496505.1 uncultured Peptococcaceae bacterium | reverse complement strand
AAAAAGCGCACCTGCAGACAACTGCGAGGCGCACTAAAATCATGACCATACCGATTAAGTTATCTATAAACTCCACACTTGTCATTTCCGCCTAATTACCCCCTTCATGATGCGCGCCATTTGCATAGACTGGTATACGTTGACGCCGCCAGAAGTCAGCATAAATTCGTTTAAAAATCTCGGGGTCTTTATGGCCATTAAAATAGCCCCGAGAGCCCAAAAGGTGTCAAAACTAACCAGCAGAGCAATCGCCAGTTTGGCCAAAAAGAGCTGAACAATAACCGTTAAGGCGCTTTGGAAAAACTTTTTGGCATATGATGCAAAAATACCACCATCGGCATCCATCAGACCAACGGCAGCTAGTGGCAGCCCTGCTCTTAAAATAAGTATCTCAATACCACGCATAACAAATTGCACAAACAAGACCACATAAAGGATAAGAAATATCAGCATAATGATTAGCGGAAATATCCCCAGCGTTACAATGCTGGCCGCTACTGAGGCAATATTAACCTGAAAAGATAGGACTGCCAGCAAGTCATTGGTCAAGGTGCTGACTGCCTGATAGAGCCAATCGTACAACGTCGGAAAGGCAACGATAACTACTATCGCTTTGATCAGCTCCATAAATAAGCCTGTTGGCTCATTGGTCGCATCGCCATCCGTCGCTATTAAATAAATATCTGCTCCCTTTTTCAAAAACTTCAGCACTACTAAAGCCATACCGAAGCTATATGTTACCATAAAAACGCCAGAAAAATCAGCTCCTGCAACTGCCTCACTTATGCTGCGCTCTGCATACATCACACTTTCAACCATCTGCAATGATATAAAGGTGCTGATGTAGTCGATCCCATCGCTGGCTATACCCGCCAGCAAAACTTTAAGCAGCTCGAGCATATTCAACCTCCTTTTCTTATTTGGTATTGAAAAGAAAACCTGCAAAGCAATGCCGCTTTTGCAGGTTATGTGTATGATCGTTTCTTACACTTCTAGTTCATAATCCACTTCTAGTTCATGATCGTGATCGATGCTTTTCTCGGAACCAGTATTTGCTTGTTCCTCCACTATAGCATCAACTTTGTCTACTCCTAAAGCCAAATTCAGTTCGGCTTGACGCTGTACAAGCTGCTTTAGTTGATCGTCGTAGGCAAATTCTTTTGCAAAATCCAGTTCTGCCTGTTTTAGATTACTTTTTGTGTTGTCCAGATCCTGCTCTGCTTTTGCAAGACCGGATTCCAGCCCATCCAAAACCTTATCCAGTCTGGTGAGATTGCCTGATCCACTAAGTCCCATTTCCACAACATACCGATCCTGACCGCAAATGATCAGCTTGCGATCACCAAAAGCCGATCTTTCCATAGAAATATCAAAACCGCGATAACTGGCCAAAATGGGGGGCACTGTTGAGGATTTTTCTCCAAAGGGAATTTCCAGCAACTTTACAGATTCTCTTTCTATTGTTTTCATGAGTAAGTCACCGGCTTCTGCTCGGCTTTCTTTAATGACCACGTTATCAACAATCATTTGGAATTCAGCTGATGGCGGTACACGCTGGGCAATATCTGCCTGAAGTTTTTTGATGCGTTCCTCCAGCTGTGCTATCCTATTGGGATAGTGAAGGG
>CABVBB010000636.1 GCA_902496505.1 uncultured Peptococcaceae bacterium | reverse complement strand
GACTAAAATCTGCGGTGCCGGCTTTGACCATCGTGGTCTTTTTTGCCTCAGTGGTCATCGCAGCACGGGATTTTCGCCATATCGACCGCGGGCAGTATCTCAAGATCGCCCTGATCATGGCCATCGGCCTGCTGCCGGGGATGTGGCTCTTTGCCTCTATCCCGGAGCGGCCGCTGAAGCTTCTGCTGGGCATCTTTATGATCGTAGTCGGTCTCAAGGGGCTCAAGGAAAAAGTCTACGACCGGCGCTTGATCCGCTTGGGCAAGAAGCAGCCCGGCGTCAAGCGGGCCATGCCCAGCTGGTTGGGCAATACGCTTTTGGCCTTAGGCGGCATCATCCACGGAGCGTTCGCTTCCGGCGGGCCTTTCGTAGTGGTCTATGCCACTGAAGCGATCCCGGGCAAAAGCCGTTTTCGAGCGACATTGTGCGCCTTGTGGGCGACGCTCAATGGCATCATGATCCTTTTTTACGCCATCAGCGGGGAATTGACAGGCGAAGTGCTGGCGCTTTCGGCTTGGAGCCTGCCGTTCGTGGCGGTAGCCATCGTGCTCAGCAATATCATCCATCACCGAGTCAATGGTGAGATCTTTAGTGTATTCGTGTATGCTGCGCTGACTGTAGCGGGCATGATCATGACCTTATAGGAAGGAGCGGATAGTATGCAGCAATTATATGTTCATGGCCATATCCTGACCATGGAGGACGAAGATCGGCAGGCAGAAGCGCTGCTGGTGGAGGAGGGCCGCATCAAGGCCGTGGGCAGCGAAAAGCACGTGCGGGCGCAGATGGCCGAGGGCGCGCAGGAGATCGATCTGGCAGGGCGGACGCTCATGCCCGCGTTCATCGACGCCCACAGTCATCTGACAGCAGTGGCGGTGAGCATGGGACTGGTGGACCTCAGCGAAGCGCAGAGCCACCAAGAAGTGGTGGAACGGCTGCGCGCCTTCAAGGAGGAGCGTCAGCTTGCGCCAGGCGAATGGATCACCGCCTTTGGCTACGATCAGAACAATTTCCAGGAGAAAACGACGCCTACGCGGGAAATATTGGATCAGGCGTCCACAGAAAATCCCATATTGCTTTCTCACGCCTCTGGTCACATGGGCGTGGTCAACAGCAAAGGGTTGGAGGTGCTGGGCATCACGGCCCAATCGCCTGACCCTGAGGGCGGCAAGATCGGCCGCGACAGTCAAGGACAGCTCACCGGCTATTTGGAGGAAAATGCTTTCATCCAGCAGGGCGCCAAGGTGCCTCGGCCGGACCTCTCCGATATGCTGGACATGCTGGACGAGGCGCAGACGCTCTATCTGCGCTACGGCATCACGACAGTGCAGGACGGCATGGTGGGAGAGCGGGAATTAGCCCAGCTGACGGCCATGGCACAGGCAGACCGGCTCAAGGTGGATACGGTGGGCTATCTCGATCTGCGTAATGTCGGCCAGTGCCGCCCCATGGCCGCGCGCTATTGGCAGGACTATGATCACCGCTTAAAGATCGGCGGCTACAAGATATTCTTAGACGGCTCGCCGCAAGGGAAGACCGCTTGGCTCACTGAGCCGTATGCCAGCGGACCGAAGGGCTTCTGCGGCTATCCGATCTACAAAGATGACGAGGTGCGGGCGTTCGTCCGGCAGGCGC
>CABVBB010000635.1 GCA_902496505.1 uncultured Peptococcaceae bacterium | reverse complement strand
TACACCTCCGGCACGGTGTTCCATGCTTTCCTCGGCGAAAAAATGCCCGACTGGAAAGCGGCGGCCACCTTGGTGCGCAAAATCGCCGAGAACTATAAGCTTCCTTATTATACGATTTCTCCGACCTATTCCGTATGCAAAAATCACGGATATATCGCAGGCGAGCAGTTTACCTGCCCCGAATGTGGAGAATCCGCCGAGGTATACAGCCGTATCACCGGCTATTATCGGCCGGTGCAGAACTGGAACGACGGCAAGGCGCAGGAATTCAAGGATCGTAAACTCTACGATCTGAGCCATTCTCATCAGCCGGTCAAACACGCCTTACACGCTGAAGAGATAGCCGCAGAGGATGAGGCACTCGTCGGTCAGAAACGATTGCTCTTTACCACCAAGACCTGCCCTAATTGCTCCATGGCAGCGGCCATGCTGCAAAAAGCCGCCTTGCCTTTCGAAAAGATCGATGCAGAGGAAAATGCTGAGCTCGTGTCCCGCTACAGCATCATGCAGGCACCGACTTTAGTCGTTGTCGATGGCGAAAAAGTCCAGCTGCACACCAATGCTTCCGATATCCGCCGTTATGTCGAATCCGTCAGCCCACTAGCCAGCGCTGGCGCAAACTGATAAAACGCTGTTCCTCTGCGGAGGGACAGCGTTTTTGCTTCGAGACGAAAGCAAGCGATCTCGCTGGAAAAAGACCGCTTGTTTTATAAAGCATGGCAATATAGTGCCGAACGCGGTACAATATGAAACAAATAACAGTGACAAACCTCGGCAAAATGAAGGGAAGGGTGGCGCGCCGATCAAATTGCTGAGGTGATGCTGATGTTGAAAATCAATGCCGCAGTCGGCCTAATGATCGCACGCTGCCGCGAAAGCCTGGGGCTAACGCCAAGTGAAGCAGCCCGACGCTGCCAGCTGGACTTGGACGTTTATCAAAAAATCGAAAGGGGGCAGGAAGATTTCGATATCATGCTACTAGAAATGATCGCAGTAGGGTTGGGTCTGTCTTATGATGATATTCGTCTGACATCCGATCCGAAAAGAATGTGCTGACAAAATGCCGGCTGTACCAATGGAGTAATGGAGTGCGCCCATTTTGAACGATAGCCGGCCTTTTTATGCTGGGCGTTAAAACCCAAAAAGAGCGTCTCACCTGCGCAGATGAGACGCTCTTTTTACGTTATAGTAGGTGGAGTCGATCCCTCGTCAAGACCAGCGAAAAAATCTGCATAAGAGGCATGATAAAGCGCCTTGAGTGCAACTAAGACACTGACGCGGATAGAGTATTTGCCAAGCTCCATCTGTGAAAGGATCTCACGACTAACAGGCAGTCCCAAGAGCTGCAGCTTGGCCGCGACTTCCTCTTGAGTCAAGCCTTCTTTTTGCCGCAAACGCTTCAAATTATCACCGATCGACAAGTCTTGCTTGATTTTGTAGGACATATGTAATCCACCTTCCATTTTGGAATATATAGATTCCATATTGATTTTACAGAAGAAAAATCGTATCATTGGAATGCATAGATTCCGGTGGGGATTATTTTGTCCACGCCATCAATAAATATACGATGGAAGTAAAAAGGAGATCGGGTGATTTTGATGAAGTACGCCATCCATGATTTATATAATTTGTTTTGTGCGGCTT
>CABVBB010000634.1 GCA_902496505.1 uncultured Peptococcaceae bacterium | reverse complement strand
GCCAGCGGCCGTCCGTATCCTTATCATCGCCGATCTGATCCATGACATAGATCGGGTCGCCGCCGTCATTGTAGATCGGTTCAAACAGCGATACAGGATCTTGGATCGCATCCAGCGCAAAGACCACGTCTGCCTGCGGCATCTCCAATTTTTTGGCGATCTCCTCCACGGTCGGTTCACGGCCATTGGCATTGACCAGCGCTTCTCTGGCTTGCAGCGCTTTGTAAGCAATATCTCTTAACGACCGACTGACCCGGATGGGGTTGTTGTCCCTCAGGAAACGTCGGATCTCTCCAATGATCATTGGCACTGCGTAAGTACTAAACTTCACTTCATGACCCAAGTCGAAATTATCGATGGCCTTGATCAGACCGATACACCCTACCTGGAATAAATCATCGGCATTTTCACCGCGATTGGGAAAACGCTGCAGCACGCTCAGCACCAACCTGAGGTTGGAATAGATCAGCTGCTCGCGGGCAGCCTGATCGCCGGCCTGGTATTGGACAAACAAGGCTCGCATCTGTTCATTTTTGAGAACAGGCAATTTTGATGTGTCGACACCGCAGATCTCTACTTTGTGCATTAAAGCCATTTTGTCAGCCTCCAGTCAACAACTAATGATTTAGTTATTTCCTTGGCGCTGAGAGATTATGCGGCATACAGACCATTTAGCCAAAGTCTCCCAATTCATATGAAAAGGCAGGATTGAACGCTATTCCAGCTTTTGAAATTCTTTTGACAGACGGCGCAGGATCTTTTTTTCCAGCCTGGAGATATATGACTGAGAAATGCCCAAAAGATCCGCCACCTCCTTCTGCGTTTTTTCCTCCTGACCCGCCAGTCCAAAACGCAGCTCCACGATGACCCGCTCCCGTTCGCTCAGCTTGCTCATGGCCAGCGACAAGAGCGTGCGGTCGATATCCTCCTCGATCTTTTGGTAAATGATGTCCTCTTCTGTGCCCATCACATCAGAAAGCTTGAGCTCATTGCCGTCCCAATCCACATTGAGCGGCTCATCAAAGCTCACCTCTGTGCGCGTCTTGTTGGTGCGTCTTAGCTGCATGAGGATCTCATTTTCGATGCAGCGCGAGGCATAGGTGGCCAGCTTGATCTTTTTTAAAGGGTCAAAGGTATTCACCGCCTTGATCAGGCCAATGGTACCAATGGACACCAGATCCTCGATATTGATGCCCGTATTTTCAAATTTGCGAGCGATATAGACCACCAGCCGCAGATTGCGCTCGATGAGTTCCGCCCGCACCTGCTGATCGCCCTCCACCAGCCGATTCAAAAGCGCTGCCTCTTCCTCACTGTTTAAAGGCGGCGGCAGCGCCTCGGCACTGCCCACATAAAAAATCTCTCCGGTGAGATCGAAGCGCTCCAGGAGCCTGACCAGCAGCCGATTCATCGGAAGAGTGACCTTCGATAATGATTTACATGCCAGCATGATTATATTCCCCTTCCTTTTTTACACACAGAGCAGATCGGGATGGGCCAGCCCCTGATACGTGCCGTAAGGTGAGAGCAGCTTATTATGTACGGCAATGATCGCCTCACCCTGTTCATACACTGCCCCGCCGTCGCGCACCACGACCCAGTCCGGCCGGAACCCCAGCAGCATGCCCTTCTCCCGCCCTACCGAAT
>CABVBB010000633.1 GCA_902496505.1 uncultured Peptococcaceae bacterium | reverse complement strand
GGAAGCACGTCGCATCCACGCTGGTCAGGTGGTCGTCATCCGCTATGAAGGCCCAAAAGGCGGCCCTGGCATGCGCGAAATGTTCGAGCCGCTCAAGCTCCTCAACGGCCAAGGCTTGGGCCGCTCCACCGCCCTCATCACCGACGGCCGCTTCTCCGGCACCAACAACGGCTGCTTCGCTGTCCATCTTGCGCCGGAAGCAGCCGTCGGCGGTCCCATCGCCTTGATCCAGGACGGCGATGAGATCATCATCGATCTGGACGGCCACACCATTACCCTCGTCGTCCCCGAAGCTGAGCTGGCTCGCCGCCGCGCTCTCTGGCAAAGCACCCCCAAAGCCGTCTCCGGCTGTCTGGCCCGCTATCGTGCCCTCGTCCGCTCCGCCGCTCAAGGCTGCGTCTTAGCCGTACCAGAATAACTTCAGCAGAATATGAGCCGTCGTCAGCGTGTAGAAGCGTGCGGCTCATGAGCATATTTCCCACACCAAAAAGAAGACATTTGGCAGCCACTTTGCTGGACCGCCAAATGTCTTCTTTTTATTTATGCCTCGGTGCATCGCCTCAGCCAATATTCTATTAACCTCATTGCCGTCTGCTCAAAGGATCAGACAAATGCCCCAGCGCCCGTTGACCAAATTTGTAAATGATCTGGGCAATGATATCCCAAACCTGCTGAGCAGCCAGCGACAGCTCATGATTTTTCGTTTTGGCTAAAATGATCGTGTGGGCGGCTTCCGGCGTCATATCCATGCTGCAGCTGATGCCGGGATATTGTTTGATCATCTCTGGAATCAACAATGCTGTGGAACAGCCGACCGCCAGCCCCTCATTGATCAATTGACGATAGGTATTGAGACTATTGACGATCACCATGCTGTCGGCTGCCCGCTGGTGACCTTTGTAGATCGTCGGGTAGATGGTTTTATACGGTTCATACACGACCAGCGGCAGCTCAGCATAGTCCTCATAAGTCACATAACGTTTCTCCGTGAGCTTGAATTTCTTATGGGCTAATATACATAATCGATCTTCAAAAAGTTTCAGCGTATCCAAGTGTTCCCAAATCGTTCTCTGGCTCAAAATACTGCTGCTGAGATAAAAAGGTGCCAAAGAAAAAAGGCCGATATCCGCTTTGCAGGTGATCAGCGCATTGAGTCCTTCCTCAGGATAGCAAAATTCTGTGAAACGGATCTGCACAGAAGAGCCAGTCTCTGCCAGTTTTTGAAAAACAGGCGATATGATCAAGGATGCGATCCCGGAAAACGCCACTAGACGAACGATGCTTTCATTGGCGATCGTCCGCGTACCGTATTTTTTGTGCAGTGCATCGACCCGCTGCACGATCCCCAGCGCATCTTCATAAAAATACTGCCCCACATCCGTCAGACTCATGCCATTACGCGAACGGTTGAACAGCTGCACATTAAAATTCTGCTCCAATTTGGTGATCGCCTCACTGAGACTTTGCTTCGAAATAAACAGCGCCTCCGCAGCGTCTGTGATCGATCCCAATTCCGCAACCTTGATAAAATAGTAGAGCTGCCGCATAAACATATCTATCCCTTACCTTTCTGCAAAAATGGCCCTCCAGCGGTACAGGGATAAGCCATACAAGGTGTGCTTGGCCAAACCATGCTGATACATGAGCGTCCT
>CABVBB010000632.1 GCA_902496505.1 uncultured Peptococcaceae bacterium | reverse complement strand
CATCCCTAAAGGCGTTATAGAACCAAAAGGCGGCAGTGAACCAATGCCTAAAACTAAAATGACCATAATAAGAACTTTGATATAGGATAACAAGTTTGATTTTTTGATAATTTCTGTACTCAACACACTCACCCCTATTCATCAAATATCCGCTCAGCGTCTGGTCGTTGCTGATCCTAACGCTGAGCGCTTGCATAATCTGTCGTTAACGAGCAATAAATTCTCCATCTAAGATCTGATAGATCGGTGCGCCTTCACATTCATGAGGCATCCTGACGCCAGCCAGCAGTGCAATCGTTGGCGCTACATCGACTTCTCGGATGACCCGCTCTGTGGTAAAGCCTGCCTTGATCCCTTGACCAGCTGCTGCAAAAATTGGCGAGACAGAGGTGTGGTTCAGACCGATCGCTGTCGATAAGCCGTCGCCATGATCATAAAGGTTGTACTCAGCCTGCATGACCACAATATCACCGCATTCTGGTCCGCTTAATCCCAAAAGGATCGCATCTTTATTGCGCAGTGCCAATGCAACTTTTGGGCGCCCTTTTTCATCTCTTTGGGCATACAGTTTGCCAATGATCTCATTTTCTAAAGCTTCTTGATCCTCCGGTTCCACAATACCAGTCGGCCATCTGCCTTTTAAGTTGATATAGATCGAATTGCTTCTGCTGCAAATTGCCTTCGTCTTTGACCAGTCGATTTCTGGCAGTGGATTGCCTGCTTCGTCATATTTCACTTCAGTCAAGCCCCATTCGCGCATAAAAGTCGCATCTTTAGCCAAAGCACTGGTATAGAGCGATTGCCCCTCTTCACTGGTCAAAAGACCGTGGTCACTGACGAGGAAGATCGTCCAGCCTTCATCCAACAAATGCAGGAAGCGGCCGATATAATAGTCGTTCTGCTTGCTGATATTGATCATGGCCTGATCTAATACTTCCAAAGGCAGCGCACAAGGGCTATTTTCCTTATAAACGGAGATAAAATTGTGCTTTTCAGCATCGTCATTATGGATCTGGGAGAAGATGACTTCTACCCCCTTTTCCTCGATCATATAGTGGATAGCGTCTGCCCACCAACGCATAGTCCGCAGCCAGTTTTCCTGCATACAGTCGATGATCAGCTGTTCATCATTAGCGCCTACATTGGATACTGGCATAGGATAGCCCACATGCTCGATGATCTCCTGATGCAGTGATTTGGGGCTGAATACGCTGTCATCATGAATATTGACTGCAGCAGAGATCCACATCCGCAGCCGACTGCCATCCTCGGCCATTTCTAAGATCCGCATATTACGCGTTACCTGATATGTCTTGTCATCTTTAATAGCTTCATCAAGAATATTTTCCACAAATTCACCATTTTTTAATACGGCTAATGGCGTCTCCGCTTTTTTATTTTTATAAATACTCAAGGTATCGTAGACGCCAGCTGCATTTTTCGTCATCAGTGCCGGACGGCTGATCAGACCATTTGAGAAGAGGATCGTCAATTCTTTGGCCTCCGCTGGAACAGAAGAAACCCATTTTTCTGCTGGTTTGATCGGGGATAAGCTGGCATTAAAACTGATCTTCGCTTGCGGAAAATCTTTGGTATCATCGCGCAGACGTACCAAATCAATATCTGGGGAATTAGCAATCGCAAATACATCTCTGAATTCC
>CABVBB010000631.1 GCA_902496505.1 uncultured Peptococcaceae bacterium | reverse complement strand
CGTTTTGGATGGGAAGTCCAAGTATTTTCCCCACAGGGGTCACGATCTACAAACCAGAAAAATGTTTTAACGGCTATACGCTCTTTCCGGCCTGCGACACGGGCGCTCTGCTCATCAATATGAACGGCGGCGAGGTCAAGCTGTGGAGCAAGCTGAAAGGGTTCCCCAATAAGCTTCTGCCCGGCGGCCAGGTCTTTGGTTCCCGCGGCGAGCGCAATGACAAATATGGCTATCAGGATATGAACGATCTCATCCAGGTGGATTGGGACGGCAACATCGTCTGGGAGTTCAACAAACACGAATTCATCGAAGATCCCGGCGAAACGCCGCAGTGGATGGCGCGGCAGCATCACGACTATCAGCGCCAGGGCAATCCTGTGGGCTATTATGTGCCCGGCATGGAGTGCCAGACCTCAAGCGGCAACACCTTGATCCTCACCCATGAGAACTGCTACAACCAGCGCATCAGCGAAAAACGGCTGTGTGATGATGTGTTCCTGGAAGTGGATTGGGAAGGCAACATCGTTTGGCAGTGGCACGCCAATGAACATTTCAAAGAGATCGGTTTTGACGAAGCGCAGAAAAATATCCTCAGCCGCGATCCCAATATGCACGAGTGCGGCGGCGGAATGGGCGACTGGCTGCACATCAACTGCATGAGCGTGCTGGGGCCGAACAAATGGTACGACAAAGGCGATGAACGCTTCCATCCGGACAACATCATTTTCGATTCCCGCGAGGCCAATTTCCTGGCCATCATCAGCAAGGAGACCGGCAAGATCGTTTGGCAGCTGGGACCGGATTTCACCAAGACCAAAGAACTGAGACGCATCGGCAATATCATTGGGCCGCACCTGTCCCATATGGTGCCGCAGGGGCTGCCTGGCGCGGGCAATATCCTCATCTACGACAACGGCGGCTGGGCAGGCTACGGCAACCCTAACACCAATTCCCGCATAGGGCTCAAGGTCACCCACAGAGATTATTCCCGCGTGCTGGAGATCAATCCTGTGACCTTACAGATCGTTTGGCAGTATACGCCGAAGGAAGCGGGACTCATGGTGCCCTTCAATTCCAACCATCTCTACAGCCCGCTCATCAGCGGCGCACAGCGTCTGCCCAACGGCAACACCTTCATCACCGTGGGCATGGACGGCCGTTTGATCGAAGTGACCCGCGACTGCGAATTGGTCTGGGAATACATCAGCCCTTACTTCTACAACGCGTATCCTTCGCTCAATGAGGTCTATCGGGCCTATCGCTACCCTTATGATTATGTACCGCAGCTGGAAAAACCAGAAGAAGTGGCCATCGAGCCCATCGATATCACCAATTTCCGCGTTCCCGGTGCTAAGCCCAAGGGTGCGCAGAATGTGACCGAAGTTCCCGGCGCCTGGGATTATCCCATGGTCGCCACCGACAGCTTCTGCGTGCAGGCCGATGACGGTCCTGTAGAAGATGATGAAGACGATGATGATACCTTGAAATTTTAAACCATATGAAGAGGCGTGTCAAAGCTTTTGGCTGCGGCACGCTTACATATTGCCAAAAAAATCGCTGGCAAGAGGCCAGCTGAGCAAAGAGGAGGAGTAGACGATGATGGCAAAAAGCTATCGCCACCAGTGGCGGGTGCTGATCATCTTATTTATGACCTGGGGTTTTACGGGATTGGCTC
>CABVBB010000630.1 GCA_902496505.1 uncultured Peptococcaceae bacterium | reverse complement strand
AAGGAGGACAATCCCACCATCACCACCAATATCGATATCCACTTGACCAAAGCGGAAAACAGCTGGATCATCAACGGCGATACGCTTCTCTTGGACGCTATCTTCGGCGGCTTTCTCTCTGCCATGCAGAATATAGCCTCTTCCTTAGGCGGACTTGCCGAATAATGCTCAAGCGTCACGCATCGACTGACTCGAGATCCTATTCAGAAACCGCCTGCTAACTAGGCAAGCGAGACGAACAAAGAGGAACTATCCTTTAACGATAGCCCCTCTTTGGCGTTTCGCCTATTTTTAGTCACTAGCAGTTATCGTCTTGCGGCTGGCTTTCCATTGACCATCACGAACGTAGCGGACCAACGCACCATCGTCTTCCGGTTCCCCGATAAAGCGCCATCTTGGAATGCAGTCCACACTGCATGCGCCTTCCAGCACGGTCATTTCTTCATACACCATATCATTATTGACGATAGCAGGATCGTGACATATCTCTGACAACATTTCAAATACTGCTCGCCGAGAAAGACCATTTTTTCTGCAAGCATCCAGCGCGTTATAAAAGTCCTCTACAGCTTGCAGCTGCTTTTCCGTTAACGGCGTGCCATCGCAGCATACCCCCAGATCGTCCATCTGCTTCACGGATAAGAACAGCCTATCCTGTAGTTCATACAGCGTCGTCATCTTTACTCCTCCAATTTTGATCAGCTGCTTCTTTTCATTTTACCACAATTTAAAAAGCACAGGAACAGCAATTTTCTACTGACAAAACAAACGTCAAAACGGCATAGCCTCTTGGACTATGCCGTTTTGACGTCTGGAATAGGGTCCGATCGAGACGTGCTTTGAGTAAATATCGCTCTTTTTACGCTTCTGTCTCGGCCTGCGCAAAAGCTTCAGCGGCCTTTTCGATAGCCTCCAGCATGTAGGCTCTGGAAAATTGGGTGATGGGCAGGCGATCCAGCGGCACCATCTGCATATGTTTCAGCGTCTCCTCCAAAAGCTGCAGCGCCCGTGTGGCACCGTTGCCTGATCCGCCGGCTGCGGCGATGAGCAGGCAGGGCTTATTCGCCAAAGCGTGGTTGTGCCGTGTTTCCATGCGCCGCACCCGATCCAAAAGCGCTTTCAGCGGTTCTGCTAGGTCGTGCCAATACACCGGCGTGATCCAGACGATCTTTTCTGCTGCTTGGAGCTTGGTATACACCTGAGATAGATCATCCTCAATGATGCAGTGACCGCCGTTGCAGGCGCCAAAACCATTGCCGCAGACCCGGCAGCGCTCCAGCTGCAAGGCATTGAGCTGGATAGCCTCGGCCTCTTGACCAGCGGCTGCCAAACCTTTCATGACTTGATCCTTACAATGAGCGGTCAGCCCCTCTGCATTTGGGCTGGCCCATACGACTACGATACTCATGCGCTCATTCCTCCCCGTTTTTGTTCTGCTTCAGCACTTTGTACAGCAGCTCTTCCTCCAGCCGTTCTATCGCTTCAAAATCGATCATATCCTGATAGAGTTCACCGACTACGCCGCTTTGGGTCTTGATCTCCTGCAAGATGGCGGTGACTCGCCCCAAGCTTTCATCCACCTTGGGCAAACTTTCTTGGATAATGGCTGGTTGGCATGCTGTTTCTTTATACGTCAAAAGTTCCTGAAAATCCTCGTCCAGTGCTTTAGCGGCCACCGCTGTTT
>CABVBB010000629.1 GCA_902496505.1 uncultured Peptococcaceae bacterium | reverse complement strand
ATCCGCGCGGGTCTGCACCTTGTCAGCATCCACGCCTGCGCCGAGGAAGCCCAGATTGGCTGCTGCTTCCTCACTGCCGGCATACCAGGGCGCTCCAGCGGCAGCTTTTTCTTCCGGCACCCCGAGGATGCGGAGCAAGATGGCGCGCAGCTGGGCGCCGGTCAGCTCACCCTCCGGTGAAAATCGATTGCTGCCTGTGCCGTTCATCCACAGCCGCTGCACCGCTTCGTTCACCACTTGGGTGTACCAGGCATCCGCCGGCACATCGCTGAAGATGCGCGCTGAAGTGGTCACTGGTACCAAGATGCCGCCCTCGGTGAGCCGCACATTGGCCGTCAGACGGCCGTCTGCCCAGCTCCAGCTGGCTGGCACCGGCCGCACGCTGCTGCCGTCCACCCGCACGATAGCCGTCGGTCTGGCTGTCGCGCTGCCAAAATCCACCCGCACTGCGGTCATCAGCGTATCCCGCTTTAAAAGACTCACCTCAGCCGGCGCGCTGACCATCGTACAGCCGCTCTGCGTCAGGGCCTTCTGCACGCCTGCCAGCGCCGATGCCTCAAGCTTCGTGCCGCTGGTATCCCGCGTGTTGGCTTCGTAGGCGGTCTTGCTCAGTGTGGGGTAAGCAAATTCATAGCCATCTTTAGAAAAATTGCCCGCTGGGACATGACCATCACGGAAGGTCACCCGACCCTCGACCACGGTTTCCGTGCCCACCAGCAAAAAGGTATCTGTGGCACCGCGGCCGCCTTTGCTGTCTGTATCGTCCCAAGTCACGTCCACGCCGTACCATTTGCCATCCTCCATCTGCACGGCATTCCACATATGGCTGCCGGCTTTGCCGCCGCTGATGCCTGTGCCGCTGATGCAGACGCAGGGGATATCCAAAAGATCGCAGATCAGCTGGAAGGCCTTGGAATAGCCGTCACAGACTGGGCCGCCCTCACGGTCCGGCACCAAGGCACTCACCGCCTGATGGGCCAGCGGATAACGCGAGAGATCAGCAGCCGCTGTATCATTGTAACGGTTGTTGGCGGCCAGCCAGTCATGGATATAGGCGATCTGCTCATAGCGCGTGCCAAGCTCCGCGGCCTGTTTGGCCACTGCGCGGGCCTGAGAGAGCATCTGCGCCTGATCGCTCTTGAGTTCGTCAGGATGAGTCCGGTAGTAGCGATTATAGCTGCTCGTGCCCGCCTGGGCATCCTGCAAACGCAGCGTCATGGTATAAAAATATTGGCCATAGCCTACGCCCTGATTGGTCGTGCCGCTGATGTCGATCCAAAATATTTCCGGATGATCGTAGACAAAGGCGTCCCAGGCACGCTGGGCGATGCTGCCGTCATACTCCTCATCCAAGACCGGCTCCGTAAACGTCACTTTGATCTCGCGCAGCTCCATCAGTTCCGACTGGTGGGCAGCCAGCGCCTGATAGATATCCAGCGAAGCGCCGTCAAGCTGACGGCCGTAATACCCTACTTCCTGCTGCGCCTGCGCCGTCTGCTCTTCCCATGCCAACACGCCGCCGGAGATCGTGGCCGTCACTGGTGAAAGCAGCATGACGGCCGTCAGAGCCGCTGCTAAGTAGACCTTCCAGCTTTTTTGTCTCATCGTTTCCCCTCCTATTCGTCAAACAGCGCCCGAATATCCGCTATCCGAGCCGCGCACTGCTCATACCCTCGGGCATAGCTGC
>CABVBB010000628.1 GCA_902496505.1 uncultured Peptococcaceae bacterium | reverse complement strand
CCTTTACACGGTTCATCCTGAACAACTTGGTGGCTTCCAACATGATTACCAACAAAAAATTCTATGGGGTTTGAGGTGAAGAAAATGGATTTTATAGGAAAAAGAAAATTCTGGTATATCCTTTCTTTGCTGGTCATAATCCCTGGATTGATTTCTTTGATGCTGCAAGGGTTAAACTTAGGTATTGATTTTGCCGGCGGCACCATTGCCCAGGTAAAATTCCAGCAGGAAGTACGTATCGAAGATTTGCGAGCAGAACTGACGGATCAGGGTTATGGTACCAGCAAGATCCAAGCAATGGATGACGGGTCTTATCAGATCAAGACCACTTATCTGGAGCAGGATCAGCAGAATCAGCTGATCGAAGGCTTGAAAAACAATTTGGGCGAACTGGAACTTTTGAGAAGTGAAGCGGTCGGTGCGACGATTGGTAGGGAATTGGTGACCAGCGGTCTTTTAGCTTTAGGCATCGCCATCCTTTTGATGATCGCCTATATCGCATACCGGTTTGAACTGAAATTTGCTATTGCCGGTATTGTGGCGCTGTTCCACGATATTTTGATCGTCATCAGTGTGTTCTCTATCTTCCAATTAGAAGTGGACAGCACCTTTATTGCGGCTATTTTGACGATCTTTGGTTATTCGATCAATGATAAGATCGTTATCTTTGACCGTATCCGTGAGAACTTGCATAAGGTGAAAAAAGACGAGCTGCTGGGCGTGGTCAATACCAGCATCAAGCAAAGTTTGACCCGTTCCATCAATACGTCTGTGAGTACCTTGATCTTATTGGTCGCGCTGTTCCTTCTCGGCGGCCAGACCACCAAACTCTTCGTTTTGGCCTTGATCATTGGTATCGCCGTTGGTGCATATTCTTCTATTTTCTTTGCCAGCCCGCTGTGGTATGATATGACCATGAGAGGCAAGGAAAAACAGCTGTCTATGAGATAAGCTGATCATAAAAAACCTCTCTGCTTTTTAAAGGCAGAGAGGTTTTTCTTTTGGGCAAAAATGCTTGAAGCGCAGCAGGAGGAGATCAGATGAAGAAATTTTTGTTGATGACTACAGGCGGCACTATCGCATCTCAGCAGGGAGACGACGGCCTGAAGCCTAAGATCGCGCCGGAAGGCCTATTAGCCTATGTGAAGGAACTTCAGGCTATCTATGAGATCGACAGTCAAGTGGTGCTGAATATGGACAGTTCCAATATCCAGCCAGAGGAATGGCGTATCATTGCCAAGCAGATCTATGAGCGGCTGCCAGAATATGATGGCATCGTCGTGACCCACGGCACCGATACGATGGCTTATACTGCGGCTATGCTTTCTTTCATGCTGCGCGATCTGGATAAGCCGGTCATTTTGACGGGCTCGCAGATCCCTATCGATTCTTATTTGACCGATGCCAGAGCCAATCTGTACTGTGCATTTGAGGTAGCTGCCAGCGGCATCCAAGGGGTGTATGTGGTCTTCAATCGCAAGATCATTAAGGGCACCCGGGCGGTCAAGGTGCGCACCATGGGTTTTGATGCTTTTGAGAGCGTCAATCTGCCAGATGTGGGAGAGATCTACAGCGGCGGCATCGTTTGGCAGCATGAACAGCAGAAGCATCACTTGCAGCCGCGGTTAATGGATCAAATCGAGCCTAATGTTTTTTTGCTTAAATTGATCCCCGGGACGCGGCCGGAAATCTTCGATCATTT
>CABVBB010000627.1 GCA_902496505.1 uncultured Peptococcaceae bacterium | reverse complement strand
GCCGTCGCCAACCATGGCGACCTTGCCGCGCGCGCACAGGCGGCGGATCTCGCGGGCTGTGTATTCGACCTCAGCAGTGAGATTTTGCGCTTCGACCAGATGCAGAGCTGCGGGTACTTGCGGATAGGGCTTGGTCAAGAGCGTATGATACTGCTTGACGAGATAGGTCAGGTCAGGGTGTGCTTGATAACGGTAGCTGCCCAAAAGCACTTCGTCCTCCAAAAGTGTGCCCTCTGCCTGCTGGATAGCCAGCTTGAGCTGATCAGCGGTGCGGATCGTATTGGTAAAGACCTGCTTTTGCAAAAATGAAGTTTTTGAGGCTCCAACAGGCAGTGTCAGGGCTACTGTGACGCTGGGAGCCAGAGCGATCAGCTTTTCGACAACGGCCATTTCCTGCGGCGTAAAGCTGTCAAAGCTGTCGATATAGATATCCGTCTGGCGCAATTCCTGCCACTGAGGCAGTTTGCGCAAAAGCAGCTTCATCATGTCTTCGCTGTCGATATGATCCTCTGTCAGGCGCTGGCTGTAAGAGGCGTATAGACGCTGTAGATCAGAAAGCTTTAGATCCAGCAGAGCGCCGTCTGAGGGATTGGCCTTGATATTTTCGGCGAGATCCTCGGGCGAATAGCCATATTGCTTGAATTCGGCGATGGCTTCGGCCAAAAGCTGGAGATAGCCAGGCTTATTGGCCGAGCCTTTCAAAAAGGCCAAGTCTGAGTCGGCGCGCAAGATCTCCTGGCGCAGGATCAATAGCTTGCCTAGATCTGACAGGACCGTCTGCGCAGCTCCGCCTGTCTGCTGGAGCACTGTCCAGGCCAAGCGCTGAAAGCTCAGGACCTGCACAGATAATATGCCGCCGATAGCTGGATGGATGGTCAATTGATATTCGTAATTATAGGAAGCCTGTTCTGGGACCAAAAGGATGATCCGTCGGTCAGGCTCTTTGGTCAAAGTGTTAACGATGCGCTCCAGGATACGTGTGGTCTTTCCAGAGCCGGCATAGCCTGTGATCAGCTGTAAGTTGCCCATAAGACACCTCGATTTCTGTGTGATGCCTTATTATACCACACTTTATTGCTGCTCCGACAAGCCGATTCCCACCATTCCGCCTAAAATTCCGGCTAAAAAAATCGTGACGATGCTGAGCCAAGGAATGGTCGTCATTTGCCAGATCCGTCCCAGCAGGATAAAGATCACAAGCGCTGTAGAGGCAATGGCTGCACCATAAAATAGTCCTTTGCTGCCAGCGTGCTTGGCGGCGATGATGCTGCCGATAAATACTGCGGCGAGGCGCAGCAGCTGGCCAGTGGCTGGCAAAATAGCTTCCGAGACGTTGGTCAAAGTCATTACCAAGGTCAAGATCACCGTTGCGGTGCCCAATATGGCCATGACCCAAAAAACGCCTGCGGCATAGAATTTTAAACTGAATCGATTCATCTGTCTCACTCCTCTCCTCTCCACCATATGCATAAAAAGAGGGAAATAGACATCAAAAAAGACACCCTATCCAGAGTGTCTTAAATGTTTTAAAACCAAATGAAGATGACGATGGCCATGACGATGCGGCCCATGAGACCGGCGACGACATCATCGGCGACGACGCCTAAGCCGCCGGGCAGGCTTTGCACATTATCCACCGGAAATACTTTCGTGATGTCAAACAGGCGGAACAAAGCAAAAGCCAAAATATACAAGACGATATGGTG
>CABVBB010000626.1 GCA_902496505.1 uncultured Peptococcaceae bacterium | reverse complement strand
ATAGAGCGTCTTGCCGGTACTTTTGCGGGAGAGCTCAGTCGCCAGCTTGACGCGCTGCGCTTCACCGCCGGAAAGGGTGGTGGCTGGCTGTCCCAGCTTGATATACCCTAGGCCCACATCTTGCAGCGTCTTGATCTTGCGATAGATCTTGGGCAGGGGTTCAAAGAACTCACAGGCTTCGTTGACAGTCATTTCCAGCACATCAGAGATGCTCTTGCCTTTGTATTTGACTTCCAAGGTCTCGCGGTTGTAACGCTTACCTTTGCAGACTTCGCAGGGAACGTAAACGTCCGGCAAAAAGTGCATTTCGATCTTGATGATGCCGTCGCCGCTGCAGGCTTCACAGCGGCCGCCCTTGATATTAAAGCTGAACCGTCCGGCTTTGTAGCCGCGTACTCGTGCTTCCTGCGTCTGAGCAAACACATTGCGGATGGCGTCGAACACGCCGGTGTAGGTCGCTGGATTGGAACGGGGCGTACGGCCGATGGGCGATTGATCGATATCGATGACTTTATCGATATATTCCAGCCCCTCGATGCCCTTATGTTTGCCTGGGATCATGCGGGCATTTTTATATAAATGGCGGGTGACTGCCTTGAATAAGATCTCGTTGATCAAGGTACTTTTGCCGGAGCCGGATACACCGGTGATGCAGGTGAAAAGTCCTAACGGAATGTCGACGTTGATCTTCTTCAGATTGTTCTCTTCTGCTCCTTTGATGGTCAGCCATTTCTCGCCGGGCTGCCGTCTGACTGGCGGGATCTCGATACGCTTCACGCCGGACAAATATTGGCCAGTGATGGAGCGCGGTTCAGCCATGATATCCTCCAGCGTACCTTGAGCGACGACCTCGCCGCCCAATGCTCCTGCACCGGGGCCGATGTCCACGATATAGTCTGCGGCCAACATGGTATCTTCATCATGCTCGACCACGACCAGCGTGTTGCCCAGGTCTCTGAGATGCTCCAGCGTCTGCAAGAGCCGCTCATTGTCTCGCTGATGCAATCCGATGCTGGGTTCATCCAAAATATAGAGCACGCCGACCAGGCCCGAGCCGATCTGCGTGGCCAAGCGAATACGCTGCGCTTCGCCGCCGGAAAGGGTGCCTGCTGCTCGACTGAGCGTCAGATAATCCAAGCCCACATTGACCAGGAAATCCAAACGTGCACTGATTTCTTTCAAAATTTGATGCCCGATCAGCTGCTGCCGCTCAGTCAGCTCCAAGTGGTCAAAGAATTCTTTGGCCTCTTGGATATTCATGTCAGTGACATCGGCAATGCTGTAGCCGTTGATCTTGACTGCCAAGACCTCGGGCTTGAGGCGCTTACCTTTACATTTTGGACAGAGTTTATTGGTCATGTAGGATTCGATCTCTTCCCGAGAATAGTCGGAATTGGTCTCCATGTAGCGCCGTCTCAGATTGGGGATGACGCCTTCGTAGCGATTGGTGTAGGTCTTCTCTTCGCCGAACAGATTGAGGTAGCTGAAGGTGACCTTGCGGTCGCCTGCCCCATAGAGGATCAGCTCCTGCTCATCGGCGGACAGCTCACCAAAGGGTTTGTCCAGATCGATATCTTTGAGCGCTGTGGCAGCCTTGAGCATCTGCATGTAGTAATTGCTGATGCCGCCTTTGCACCAAGGAGCGATGGCGCCTTGATTGATAGAAAGCGTCTTATCAGGAACAACGAGATCCAGATCGACCTCCATC
>CABVBB010000625.1 GCA_902496505.1 uncultured Peptococcaceae bacterium | reverse complement strand
CTGACCCTTGGTCTCATCCCAGGTCCTGGTCTCTTGAATGACGGTACCGCCCTCATCCAAGATCTCCGCCTGACGCTGGATCTCATAAGCAATTGCTCGCTCTACTGAACGGAAGGAGTTGAGGTTTTTGATCTCCGCTCGGATGCCGAATTCCTCCTGTCCCCACGGCCGCAGAGAAATATTGACGTCGCAGCGCAGCGAGCCCTGCTCCATGCGGGCATCGGATACGCCGATATATTCGATGATGGCTTTGAGCATTTCCAAATAGGCCTTGACTTCTTCTGCACTGCGCAGATCCGGCTCAGACACGATCTCGATCAAGGGCACGCCAGCTCGGTTATAATCCGCCATAGAGCCGGAAGAGGTCGTGATGGTCGCACCCTGGTGCACCAATTTGCCAGCGTCCTCCTCCATATGGATGCGGGTGATGCCGATGCGTTTCGTTTCGCCTGCTGCTTCGATATCGATATGACCATGCTCCGCAATCGGCAGATCGAACTGCGACGTCTGGAAAGCTTTCGTCATATCAGGATAAAAATAATTCTTGCGGTCAAATTTGCTGTATTCGGCAATATGGCAATTCAAAGCCAAGCCTGTTTTCACAGCGTATTCCAAAACCTTTTCATTCAGTACCGGCAGTGTGCCCGGCAGCCCCAAGCAGACAGGGCAGACGTGAGTGTTAGGCTCTCCGCCGAAGGTCGTTGGACAGCTGCAAAAAATCTTCGTTTTGGTCTTGAGCTCCACGTGGACTTCTAAGCCAATGACCACTTCATACTGCTGTTCCATCTTATAATCCCCTCCCCTGATTTGGCTTGATCTTGGTCAGTGTGGAATTTTGCTCCAGCGCATAGGCTACGCGCAAAAGTGTCGATTCACCGAAAGCCTTGCCCAAAAGCTGCACACCTACCGGCATTTCGCCGACAGTGCCATAAGGTATGCTGAGTGCCGGGATACCGGCCAGATTGCTGGGGATGGTGCAGATATCCTGCTTGTACAAGCTCAATGGATCCATGTTCTGACCACGGGTCAGCGCTGTCGAGGGCGCTGTCGGGGTGATCAGACAGTCAAATTTCTCAAAGACGCGGTCATAGTCCTGCTTGATCAGATTTCTGACCTTGAGCGCCTTGAGATAATAAGCGTCATAATAACCTGCGCTCAGGGCATACGTTCCCAGCATGATGCGGCGTTTGACCTCTGGACCAAAACCCTGGCTGCGGGTCGCCTTGAAAGAAGTGACCACGTCTTTTTCCTCTACCCGCAGACCATAGCGCACGCCGTCATAGCGCGCCAGATTGGAGCTGGCTTCTGCGGGTGCGATCAAATAATAGGCCGGCATAGCATAGCGTGTATGAGGCAGAGAGCAGTACTCGACCTCAGCGCCCAAGCTTTCTAAAAGGGCAGCAGCGCTTTTGACCTGCGCTTCTACAGCAGGATCGATGCCTTCGCCAAAATATTCCTCCGGCAGGCCGATGTGCATGCCCTTGACCTCAGCTTGCAGCGCCTGCAAATAATCGGGATGGCTCATCTCCACAGAGGTAGAATCCTTGTGGTCATGACCAGCGATGGCATTGAGCACCAGCGCACAGTCCGTGACATCTTTGGTCAGCGGCCCGATCTGGTCTAAGGAAGACGCAAAGGCGATCAGCCCATAGCGGGAGACAGCGCCATAGGTCGGCTTGAGACAAACGATGCCGCAGAAGGCTGCCGGCTGTCT
>CABVBB010000624.1 GCA_902496505.1 uncultured Peptococcaceae bacterium | reverse complement strand
TGATGCTGGCACTGCCGAAATTGGCCGAAAAACTGGGCCATTTTGTCGTGCCTGCGGACAGCCGCTTTCTATTCTATCTTTTTTGTTTTGGTGCAGTGGAATTAGGCAGCGCTTTGGGTGCCTACGACTGGATCAGCTGGTGGGATCTCTTGCTGCACGGTCTGTCGGGCGCGTTGATCGCTCTGGTGGGGCTTTTGGTGTACAATGGCCTGCGGCATAATCATGGCGACCTTCCAAAGGATGAACAAAAATTGGCGGTGCTGTTTATGAATTTGGCCGCTACGACCTCAGCTGCTTTGTGGGAGTATTATGAGTTCATGCTGGATACGTTTTTTGGCTTCGATGCTCAGTATAGTGCCGCTGGTGTCGGCGATACCATGACCGATATGATGATCTGCACTGTGGGCGGGCTGTGTTTGTCTTTGTGGTTTTATCAAAGCTGGCGCAGAGAGAAGGCTAATTTTTTAATGACAACTGTGGCGCATTTTTATGCCTGCAATAAACAGGAACGTGAGCGGTGAGAAAATGGTGAGTTTACAAATAGGTGGTCTGCTGTACTTCGTGATCATCAATTGCTGGGGTTTTGCAGCTATGGGTTGGGATAAGCGCAAAGCGCAGAAACAAGCCTGGCGGACGCCGGAGAAACATTTATTCCTGCTGGCCGCACTGGGCGGCAGCGTGGGTGTCTGGCTGGGGATGCAGATTTTTCGGCACAAGACGCAGCACAAGTCTTTTACGATCGGGATCCCGCTTATCTTGGCCGTACAGATCGTGCTGGCGATCGTATTGATCAAGCAGGGACTGCTTTAAAAGCAAGCCGGATGGCACTGGAGGCAGATGAGCCTCAAGCCATCCGGCTTTTTGGGCTGGAGTTAGCTTAGCAGAAAGGGTTTTCTTTTTTGCAGGGGAGCTGCATACATTTAAGCAGAGACGCTTATTTGAGCAGAAGGAAGTGGGCTGATGAAAAGAGGGCTGATAGCAGGCGGGGCCATCTTACTCTGTCTGTGTACCATGGCAGGCGCCTGGGAGGGGCAAGCGGCTGAGCAGACGATTGCCCTGCGGTCGGGGATCACCGAAGCAGAGGCGCAGCAATATACCCAAGCACTGGCAGAGGATGAATTGATCTTTTTGGACGAGAAGGGGCGCTATATTTGGCCGGTGCGTTTTGAAGAGCTGGGTATAAGCGGTCGATTGGAAGCGGAGAGTCAAAGGCGGGAGCAGGCGTATGTGCTGCATCTGCAATATGATCTGGAGCATATCTTAAGCTATGTGGAGGATTTCTATGGAGAGTATCTGGATCAGGCCAGTGATGCCTATTTTCAGATCAGCTATGACAATGAGGTGACCATCGTACCGGAAAAGGATGGTCAGCAGCTTTTGCTGGCAGAGATCGGTCAGCAGGTGGAGCAAGCCTTGCAGGCGCCGCGCAGGCAAAACGTCATCGTGCTCAAGAGCCAATGGACCCATCCGCAAGTATCGGCGCAGTCGCTGGAGGATTTGGAGATCAATGGTTTTTTGGGGGAATTCTCCACCCGCTTTGATGCGTCCAACCAAAGCCGCGTCAATAATGTCTGGCTGGCTTCCACCAAGATCAACGATTATATCCTCATGCCCGGTGATATATTTTCCTTCAATGAGACTGTCGGGCCGCGCACCAAGGAACGGGGCTTTGCAGAGGCAGGCGTGATCCGCAATCGGCAGCATGATGTGGATGT
>CABVBB010000623.1 GCA_902496505.1 uncultured Peptococcaceae bacterium | reverse complement strand
GATGTGGTCATCATGGATGACAATTTCTCCTCCATCGATAAAGCTATTCTCTACGGCCGCACTATCTTCAACAGCATCCGTAAGTTTATCATCTTCCAGCTGACTATCAATGTAGCCGCTGTCTTGGTTTCCTTTGCTTCACCGCTGCTGGGCATGGAAAATCCATTGTCCATCACGCAGATCCTCTGGATCAACCTGGTCATGGACACGCTGGCTGCCTTAGCCTTCGGCGGAGAACCCGCTCTCAGACGCTACATGCAGGAGAAGCCCAAACGCCGCGACGAAAAGATCGTCAGCCCCTACATGTGGAGCCAGATCCTTACGGACAGCCTCTGGGTATTTTTCATCAGCATGCTTTTCTTGCTGACACCTGTTTTTGACGGCTTCTTCCGCGCAGGCGAGAATGGTATGTATGTTCTCACGGGCTACTTCACGTTCTTTATCTTTGCAGCCGTTTTCAATGCCTTCAATGCTCGCACCGAGCAGCTCAATCTCTTGGATAACATCGGAGAGAATAAAGGCTTCCTGAAAATATTGCTCCTGATCGTCGTCATTCAGGTCATCATGACTGACTTCGGCGGAGTCATCCTGAGATGCTTCGGCCTGACCTTGTCCGAATGGGCTGTGGTCCTGGTCTTAGCCGCAACGATCATCCCTATCGATTTGATCCGCAAGCTCATCGTACGCAATCGGTTTTAACCCTAAGTCTGGACCATCCGTCTAAACTTATGAGCTCACAATAAAAAAGGAGTGGATTTACTATGGCAATCAGCTTACAAAAAGGACAAAAGGTCGATCTGACCAAAACCAATCCCGGACTTTCTAAAATTTTGGTCGGCCTGGGCTGGGATACCAACAAATATGATGGCGGCAGCGCTTTCGACTTGGATGTAACAGCTTTTATGAACGGCGCTGACGGCAAAGTCTTAAACGACCAAAACTTTATTTTTTATGGCAATCTCCAAGATCCAACCGGTGCTGTCGTGCATTTAGGCGACAACTTGACTGGTGAAGGCGACGGCGATGATGAGCAGATCACTATCGAGCTCGCCAAAGTCCCTGCTGAGGTCGAAAAGATCTCTTTTGCCGTGACCATCTATGATGCACAGGTCCGCAAACAAAATTTCGGTCAGGTCTCCAATGCCTTCATCCGCATCGTCAATGCAGCCAGCAATGAAGAACTGATCCGCTATGATCTGGGCGAAGACTTTTCCATCGAGACCGCTGTAGTCATCGCTGAACTCTACCGCCACAATGGCGAATGGAAGTTCAACGCTATCGGCTCTGGTTTTGAAGGCGGTCTGGAAGCGCTCTGCAAAAACTTTGGCGTTAATATTGGTTGACCTATAAAAAGAGATAGAGGGGGAGTTTTATTATGTCAGTTAGTTTACAAAAAGGACAAAAAGTTGATTTAACAAAAGGCAATGCCGGTTTGAGCCGCATCGTTGTCGGTCTGGGCTGGGATGAAGCCAAGCCAGAAAAAAAAGGCGGCTTATTGGGCGGCCTGCTGGGCGGCGGCAAAAAAACAGAATCTGCCATCGACTGCGATGCTATGGCTTTTGTCTGCGATGAAAGCGGCAAGATCACAGCCACTTCTGATGTGGTCTTCTTCAACAATTTGACCCATCCCAGCGGTGCGATCCAGCATATGGGCGACAATCTGACCGGTGCTGGCGAAGGGGATGATGAGCAGATCATCGTCAATCTCTCTGCTGT
>CABVBB010000622.1 GCA_902496505.1 uncultured Peptococcaceae bacterium | reverse complement strand
CCGGGAAAGCCCTGCGGGCCGATCGGTCCGATGGGACCAGGAACGCCGCGGGGACCAGGGCAGCCTTGCGGACCTTGGGGTCCCATTGGTCCCGTCGGACCGGTGGGGCAGTGGCTGCAGCAGTAGGAACGGCTGCCGTTTTCGGTGCCGTTGGCCTCTGTGATCTCATAGAAATCAGGATCGGATAAATTGGCTTCGCTGGCGCAAGCTTTGGAAGGCTGACGCTGCTCTGGCGCTTTGGAGCCAGAGTTGTTCTGGCCGTTTTTTCCGTTAGGATGATTAAAAACCATTTTTTAGATCGCTCCTTAATTTTGGATACACTGCTGGGCGAAAAGCCGTTCAAAATAAGCTTCATTGAGCTTGATGGCCTCGGCTTCGGGTTTGAGCGCCTTGGCCAGCTGGTGATAAGAAAAGGCCTTTTCATGCTCGCCCAGTCGGTCATAGCAGACACACAGCTGAACATAAGGGATGTAATCATAGCAATCCTTTAAGACGAAGCCGCCGGATTCTTCGCGAGGTGTTTGGTCGAGGGCCCGCTGATACCAGTAGATGGCCTGAGACAGCTGCTGGCTTTCCAAAAAGACTCTGCCCAGCTCACAGCAGATCTCTGCTCGGGGAACGTCGTAGAGAAAACTGGCGGTCAGCGCGAGAAGTGCCTTGGACTGGCTGCCCAGCTCGGCAAAGCAATGGGAAAGCTGCAGGCAGGCATCGATCTGGTTTTCCACCCAGCCGGAGGGCTCTTGGAGAAATTGGGTGAAGACTTGGATGGCTTCTGAGTAACGTTTGTGATAATAAAGTTCTCGGCCGTAGTAGAATTGATGGCGCGGCTCCAAGGGCTCGCCGGCAGCGATCTGGTGCTCATAAATGCGGAGATTGCGGTCGCTGTCGATCGTTTTCACTTTGCGGTGCTCGATCTCAATGGGCGAATAAATGACATGGCCGCTGGGGGTGATGGCTTCGTGGACTTTGCCTTGCCAGATGAAATGCCCCTGATTTTTGATCAGCCGCTCCCGATAGTAAAAGAAGGTGTTCTTTTCATTTTGGTCAAAGCCTGTCAAATACTTCATCATCACGATGTCTGTATCGGGGCTTAGGGCAGCTTTGAGTGCCAGCAGCTGCTTTTGCTGGTCGGGGCGGATCACATCGTCAGCGTCCAGCCACATCCAATAATCCATGCGGGCTTTGGAGCAGGCAAAATTTCTGGCAGCGGCAAAATCCTGCTGCCAAGGGTAATCATAGATCTGCTCGGTGAACTGACGCGCGATCTCTTTGGTGCGGTCAGTGGAACCCGTATCAACGATGATGATCTCGTCAGCGATATGCTGCATCTGTTCCAATACACGCCCCAGTACGTCTTCCTCGTTTTTAACGATCATACATAAGCTGATGGTAATCACGGCGGCCTCCTGCTGTTATAGTGTGCAAGCTGTTAAAGCTCTTTACAATATATGCGCGCCCTTGCCATTTGGTGCAGAAAAAAGAAGCTCTGCCTAAAAATAAGCAGAGCCTCTCAGAAAAACAGGGTCATGTCGTTCTGTTCAGTTTGACGAAGACCAAGGAAAGCGTGCCTTCAGTGCTGGTGCTGGGACTGTTGTAAGTCAAAGTAAAGGTCGTAGGAGCAGGGACATAGATGATAAAGGAAATGGAGCCATAGGCACTGACATTATCGGCGGCTGTCTTGAAATACAGCCCAAATTCGATATGGCTGGTACCATTATATG
>CABVBB010000621.1 GCA_902496505.1 uncultured Peptococcaceae bacterium | reverse complement strand
GGCTTTTTCATCAGTGGTCATAGCGCGGTAAGTCATGTCGTTATTCACGGAATAAGCAGTGGCTACGCCCGCAGCTTCGCCCTCGGCCATGCCGATGGGGATGACCCGCGCGCTGCCTGCGGCCAAGGATTTGTAGGAAGCCGAACGGCCGACGACTAAGAGGTTATCGATCTTTAACGGCACCAGCGAACGGAAAGGAATGGCGTAGCGGTCCGGACTGCCGATGACCGTGCCATAGCGCTGGGTGGCCGTAGGCTGTACATCGACAGGATAGGCGCCAATAGCGATCTTGTCCCATTGGTCGCGGTTTTCCAGCGCATCGTCGATGGTCAGCTGATATTCGCCGATGATGTGGCGGCTTTCGCGCACGTAAAGCTGCTCTGCGGTGCCCACCAGCTGGGCGTTTTCAAAGCCAATGAAGTTTTCCCGCACGTAGGGCAGGATGTATTCTAATTCTGCTTTGCCGCGGGCGATGCCTTCGGCCTTGCTCTCAGGATCGAGCACGTCCACGCCGAAGATGATCATGGCGTTGATGAGCACATCGCCGTTATCTTGGCGGGCAGCATTGAAACCTCTGAGCTTGAGCATGGGATCGTGCGGCACATAGCTGTAGCCTTCCTCAGTGTAGCCCCAGGCGGATTTGCTGTCTGCGCCGGTGCCGGCATTGCCGTCATTCTCCAGATAATCCACGACCTTGTCCCAATCCACATTGTTCACCGTGAAGACCAAGGTCACACCCATCCTGCCGATCCTTCTCGCCGATATCCTCACCGCGAAGGTGTAGGGGACGCCAGCAGCCGCAGCCACGTCAGCGTCTACTGTAGCATCAATGACCCTTGCTGCGCGGTAAGTCTTTTCTTCGCCGCCTTCCCGGACGGTCACGCCAGTGATGGCGTCATTCTCCACGATGGGCGCGACAAAGGACGTGTTCAGCTTGAGCTCGATATTGGGCTCGTTCTGCACCATACTCAGGAAAACGCTTTTGGCATGCTCAACGTCAAAGGCTGTACCGCCTACCGCATTGTAATATTCTTCAAAGATGCCTTGGGTCAAGAGCGTACCGTCCCGACCATGGCACATGTCGATGAAATTGAGCATGCCCAGCGTCATCAAGCCGCCCAGCGCTTCATCATCCTCGATCAACAGCGTTTTCATACCGTTGCGCGCTGCGGAGACCGCCGCCGTCACGCCCTCAGGCTCACCACCGACGACGATCACATCATAATCGGTGCCTTCTACCACTGGTTTTTCCGCTACCTTGGCGCCGGCCTGACCGCAGCCAGTCAGAAAAAAGCAGGCTAATACAGCCGCTGCAATGATTTTTTTCATAGTTTCCTCCTTTATCGCTCAAAAAAGGAGTATCTCAAAACGCGCTCAAGTTTGTTTTGGGATACTCCCGTTTGTTATGAATGGACTGGAACAGCCTGCGCCATGATCGGTTCGGCTTCCGCTGCTGCTTCTGGCTGCACAGCAGGTTCGTACTGATAATCGATGCCTTCTTCGATAGCCCGTACCTCCTGCAGGGAGCGGATAGCCACTTCCAGCATGCTGTCGTCAGGCTCTTTGGTGGTGAGCTTCTGCAAAGACATCCCTGGCCAGCTCAAAGCCCGCACGACGGGATTGTCGATATGACGGCCGGTGAACTTGAGGAATTCATAAGAGATCCCTGCTACTACCGGCAGCAGCACGATACGAGACGCTAAACGCCACCAGACGTTTTCT
>CABVBB010000620.1 GCA_902496505.1 uncultured Peptococcaceae bacterium | reverse complement strand
GGCTTTGCAGCAGCTTAGGGTCAAAGACAATAAGGTTGCTTATCAGGCGCTGGAATATTTAGAGCAAGCATCTCAACTGGATGATCACATCTATCAGCATTTTGCGGAACTCACCTCTCTTTTGGATCATCCGCATTCTTATGTACGCACGCGGGGGCTGCTTTTGATCGCAGCCAATATCCAATGGGACGCCAAGGGGCAGTTCGATGCGATCGCCGAAAACTACTGCCAGCATATAATGGATGCCAAGGCGATCACTGCCCGCCAATGTCTGCAGTCGCTCTGTCGGATCATACCATATAAGCCGCATTTGCAGCCGTTGTTTGTCAAAATGCTGCGGGACGCTGATTTTTTTGGATATGCGGATAGCATGCAGCCTTTGCTGGAAAAAGACCGAGCGGCTGCATTGGCCTTGCTTGACAGGACTGCTGATCATTGATGAAAATTAAAGAAGGGAGAGACTTGGCGTGAGCTATGATCTGATGGTCTTTGAAACAGCCAACGCACCCAAAAATAAAAAAGACTTTATGCAGTGGTATGCCCAACAAACAGAGTGGGGAGAGGATCATGATCATGCCTCTATTGAGGTGGCGTCCCCAGCGCTGCAGAATTGGTTCATGGAAATGAAGGAGACTTTCCCGCCGATGAATGGGCCTTTTGCCCCTGATGATGCGATGCTTATGGCAGACAGCAGCTTGGAGGAGCGTCTGACGGATTACTGCATCGGCTACGAGGTGATCTATATGGCATTTGCCTGGTCACTGGCGGAGGAAGCTTACGAACTGACCCGCGATCTGGCGCAGAAATATGGCGTTGGTTTCTTTGATGTGAGCAGTGAAGAGGGGGAGATCATTCTGCCTGAGGCTGTCGATCGCCAAGAAAGCACCAGATCACTCTGGTCAAAATGGAAGCAGCGCAGAAAATAGCTGCACAAAAAAACCAAGCGGCCGCGAACACCGCTTGGTTTTGTGTTATTTAACAATCATTATGGTCTGGTAGCGCCGCCGCCATCGACATGGACGGTATTGCCGGTCACGAAGTCAGCTTCATCGCTGGCCAAGAAGACAACGGTACGGCCGATATCTTCCATTGGTTTACCTAAACGTCTCAGAGGAACACCTTCGATAACTTTGTTGTAGGCTTCTGGCAGTCTTTCTTTCCAATCCAGCATGCCTGGGCTTTCAGCCAAGGGGCAAACGATATTGACGCAGATGCCATAGGGACCCCATTCGTTGACTGCTACACGGCTCATGCCGCGAACGCCTTCTTTAGCAGCAGCATAGGTCGCTTGTAAGGGCTGACCTTTGATAGCAGCTGCAGAACCAAAGTTGATGATCTTGCCGTTGCCGCAGTCTTTTAAATAAGGGAAGCATTCCTGCATATAATAGAAAACAGCCCAAATACCAGCATTCAGGGAAAGAGCCATTTCATCGTCAGTCAATTTTTCCAGCGGTGCTTGAGTAGAAACGTGAGCATTGTTGACCAGGATGTTCAGTTTGCCAAAAGTTTCGACCGTTTTAGCAACAACGTTTTTGACCTGCTCACGCACGCCGCCATCGCATTGGACTGGCAGGACATCGAAGCCTTGTGCTTTGAACTCGTTGGCAGTAGCCTCCAAAGCATCATAGTGTCTGCCGGTAATGGTGACTTTAGCGCCTTCTGCACAGAGTGCCTGGGTGATCGCTTTGCCCAAGCCTTTGCCGCCGCCTGTTACGATTGCTACT
>CABVBB010000619.1 GCA_902496505.1 uncultured Peptococcaceae bacterium | reverse complement strand
TATCAATCGCTCATCCAATGATGTGCCCCGCGCAGCCTTCACCGTAGATGAAGTGGTCAGCCTGACGATGAATTTTTACCGCCGCAATTATATCGAAGGGCTGTTTTTGAGCTCGGCTATCATCCAAAGTCCCAATTACACGATGGAAATGCTGACCCAGGTGGTGGAACGGCTGCGGCTCAAGGAGCATTTCGGCGGCTACATCCATCTCAAGGCCATCCCCGGCGCGGATCAGGCGCTGATCGACCGCGCCGGACGGCACGTTGACCGCATGAGCGTCAATATCGAGCTGCCCTCTTCCCGTTCGCTGAAACTTCTGGCGCCGGATAAAAGCAAGCACGACATCCTGCTGCCCATGCACAATATCCACAGCGGCATTCTGCAGAGCCGGCAGGAGCGCCAACATTACAAAAAAGCACCAGCCTATGTGCCCGCCGGTCAAAGCACGCAGATGATCGTCGGCGCCTCGCAGGAAAGCGATTTGGACATCCTCCGCTTAAGCGCCTCACTTTACGATCATTACGCCCTGAAACGGGTCTATTATTCCGCTTATGTCCCAGTGAACAACGACAAGAAGCTGCCCATGCTGACCCAGCCGCCCACCGTGCGGGAGAATCGCCTCTACCAAAGCGATTGGCTGCTGCGCAAATACGGCTTCCGCGCTGATGAGATCTTGGACGAGGATCATCCTGATCTGGATATGGACTATGATCCCAAGACCGTTTGGGCGCTCAATCACCCTGAGCATTTCCCTGTGGAGCTCAATAAAGCCTCCTTCGATCAGCTCATCCGCGTGCCGGGCATCGGCATCCGCGGCGCGCAGAAGATCGTCTCCGCCCGCAAAGTGCACGCGCTGGAATTCACCGATCTGCGCAAGATGGGCCTCTCCGTAAAACGCGCCCAGTACTTCATCACCTGCCAAGGCCGCTATTACGGCGCCGTGCCCTATGACAATGCCCCCGCCATCCGCCGGGCGCTGCGTCCCCGCAAAACAGCCAGCCCCCACACTGGCTACGAACAGCTGACGCTTTTTGACAACCAGCTGATGACTGTCGGCGGCGAATTATGAAAAGGAGCTTGACTCATGCATATCTATCTCTACGACGGCACCTTTGAGGGGATGCTCACGGCCATCTTTTACAGTTTTGCCGACAAAGATGAGCTGGACATCCAGCGCGCCGCCCTGTATCAGCCCACGCTGCTCAGCGTGCCTGTCGATATCACCACTGAGGACGACAAAGTACGCCGCGTCTCCCAAAGTATCCAAGAGCGCCTTTCCTGGCAGACGTGGAAAAACGTCTACTATCTCTATCTCTCCGACCTGGCAGGCAGCGAATATCTGAGCTACCGTTATCTCAAGCTGTGCTACCGCCGCGGTGATGCCATCAATCTCGCCAAAAACGACCCCATCATCCATCAGGTCGATCAGATCCGCTACAAAGTCACCTACGAGGCACACCGCTTCAAAGGTTTCGTGCGCTTTGTGGAATTGGCCCCGCTGGTCTTTTACAGCAAGATCGAGCCGGATCACAATATCCTGCCGCTCTTAGCGCACCACTTCAGCAAACGCTTCTCTGACCAAAAATTCCTCATCCACGATCTGCGCCGACAATACGCTCTGGTCTACGATCTGCACCATACCTACTTTCACGATCTCACCACCGCTGAAGCTGAGCGGCTTACGGCCCAGCGGCCGGATGATCCCTACCAGGATCTTTTCGCCATCTTCTTT
>CABVBB010000618.1 GCA_902496505.1 uncultured Peptococcaceae bacterium | reverse complement strand
CCAGCGGCCAGCCACTGGTGACTAACCGCCCCTTCCGCTCACCGCACCATACGGCTTCCAGCGCCAGCATCATCGGCGGCGGCCGCATCCCCACACCAGGTGAAGTATCCCTGGCCCATCACGGTATCCTTTTCATGGATGAATTCCCAGAGTATCGCAAGGATGTCCTGGAATCCCTGCGCCAGCCGCTGGAGGACAAGATCGTTACCATTTCCCGCGTTAATGCACAGCTGACCTTCCCCTGCTCCTTCCTCTTGGTCGCGTCTATGAACCCCTGCCCCTGCGGCTATCTCAATGATCCCCACCGCGAATGCACCTGTACCCCCTACCAGGCACAAAAATACCGCAGCAAAATCTCCGGCCCCTTGCTGGATCGTTTCGATCTCCAGCTGGAGGTGGTTCCGCTGGCTTACGAAGAACTTTACGATTCCGAGCAGCCTGAGGAGACTTCCGCGCAGATCCGGCAGCGCGTCCTGCGTGCCCGCGAGATCCAATTAGAACGTTTCCGCGGCCAGGCCATCTATAATAACGGCGCTATGACCGCCCCTATGGTACGCCGCTACTGCCAGCTGGATGCTGCCGGACAAAAGCTGCTCAAGGCGGCCTTTGATCGCTTAGGTCTCAGTGCCCGCGGCCACGACCGTATCCTAAAAGTAGCCCGTACCATCGCCGATCTGGCCGAAAGCGAGCACATCCAAGCCAATCATTTGGCTGAAGCTATCCAGTACCGCGCACTGGATAAAGAAATGTGGCGCCAGCACTAAGATTGCCAATAATTTAGCATAGCTATTGCCTTCTGAGGATGGTATGCTGAAACATATCCCATACCTCATCAAAAAGGAGTGTATCAGCATGCTGATCAAAGTTATTTACGAAGATCCCAAAGTTTTGGCGATCCAACAAGCTATCCAAGAATTAGACACCGAGCAGTTCTATTTTCTGGAGCGCTTTTTGGAGCAAGAACGCCAGCGCCGACAGGAAGCCGTCTTTGAGCAATGGCAGCGTTTTTTGGCACAGACTGTCGATTATACCTGCATCAAATGATGCTTCCTCGGTCACCGGAAGCTGCTTCTGTTCACTTGTCCTTTTAGGCAATCACAGAAGGCTTCCGCTTTGGCCAACCAAGCGTTTTCTTCGTAGGCAGCCATCATATCCCAGGCATGTGTCCAAAGGACACGCTCCTTTTATTGGGCCGCACAAAAAGCACCGCACAACTTTCTCCCAAAAGTTGTGCGGTGCTTTTTTCTACGTTATAACGGAACCTTGCCCAAATATATTTACATAAATCTCAACCCTAAGGGGATCAGGACCAAGGCCATGACCAAGGTCAGGAAAACGATCATGATCGCACCGGCGATATAGGCAGATTTGGTCGTCGTAAACTCATGGGCGTGGATCATAGCACCATTGACAGAGCCAGCTGGTGTCAAGAGGCCGATAACACCATAAACGGTGATGACCATCAACGCCACCTGCAGATTGAAATCGATCTGCGCTGCCATGGACATGGCCACAGTCATCATAGTGATGGTGACAGCTACGTTGTTGGCAAAGTTGGTGAGCAGGAAGGTGATCACGCCTAATGCTAATAAGAATGCGTAGCTAGGCAGGCCGAAGAGTGGTGCCATCAGCTGGCCGATCATAGGAGTGATGCCCGCAGCTTCGCTGGTGATCTGACCAGCAACGACCATGGCCGAGGCCACGACCAAGATCAGATCCCAGTAGAAATAACCCGG
>CABVBB010000617.1 GCA_902496505.1 uncultured Peptococcaceae bacterium | reverse complement strand
GCGCAGGGGCTCTAATTCTGTCACGATAGGCTGTGCATAGTGCACCTGCTCCTGCCGCAGCATGGCCTCTAACAGCGGCCGCTCTGTTTCCTTCGTATAATACATACCGCTGCGGTACTGACTGCCGCGATCGTTGCCCTGCTTGTTCAAGCTGGTCGGATCGATCACCGCCAAAAAAGCCTGTACCAGAAGCGCCAGCGGCAGCTCACTGGGATCATAGATCACTTCTACCGTTTCTGCATGGCCTGTATCCTGGCGGCATACCGCCTCATAAGTCGGCGCTGTCGTGGTGTGGCCATTGGCATAGCCTGCCCGGACCTCCAACACGCCGGGCAGCTGCCGCATAAAGGCTTCCATCCCCCAAAAACAGCCGCCTGCTAAATAGATCGTGTGTTTTTCCATCGCCATTGCTCCTTTCTGCTTTGCTTGTATTATAAACCAAACGCCGCCCTCTCAAACGTTCTCACACAGCAAAACAGACTGCCCAAATGGTGAGCAGTCTGTCTGATAGATCAGTGGATCATTTTTCCTTATGCGGTGCCAAGGGCATCGTCCAGGCTTCATGATCGGTATGCAGCAGCTGGTGGCTCTTATGCCCCAGCGGTTTTTCCAGATAATCGCGATACACCTGCAAAACAGCGGGATTTTCGTGGGAGAAACGCAGCTTGTTCTGACGATCCAGCTGATAGAGATTCTCGCCGCGCACGCCAGCTAATTCGCAGCCGTCGGTGATCGGCTGTCCGCCGCCGCCAGCGCAGCCGCCGGGACAAGCCATCACTTCGACGAAATCATAAGAGACGTCTTTCCGGCGCAGGGCTTCGATCAAGCGGCGCGTGTTGCCCAGCCCGCTGACGACCGCTGTGCGGATGGGAATGCCGGCGATCTCATAGGTCGCTTCTTTCCAACCCTCCAGACCACGGACGTCCTTAAACATATCCGGTTCGGGATTTTTGCCCATCACCAGAAAATAAGCAGAACGCAGCGCAGCCTCCATCACACCGCCGGTAGCGCCAAAGATAACTGCCGCACCGGTACCGATGCCCAACGGCGGATCACAGGGCGTTTCCGCCAGCATAGAGGGGTTGATATGCTCTGCTTTGATCATACGGTCGACTTCTCGTGTGGTCAAGGAAGCGTCCACGTCCCGTCCCTCAGCATAGGCATCGTTCATGACGGGTAGTGCGCATTCATGTTTTTTCGCCAGACAAGGCATGATGGACAAGCAAAAGAGCTTATCCGGCGGGACATCTAAAAGTTCTGCGTAGTAGCTTTTCGCTATGGCGCCGAACATTTGCTGAGGTGATTTGGCGCTGGAAAGCTGATGCACCATATCAGGATACTGCGATTTCAAAAATCGCACCCAGCCTGGGCAGCAGGAGGTGAACATAGGAAAATCGTGATCTTCCTTATGAGACAGCTTGTCGATGAACTCGCTGCCCTCCTCCATGATCGTCAGATCAGCGGCAAAATTGGTATCGAATACATAATCGAAACCCATTTGTTTCAAGGCTGCTGCCAAACGTTCTACCGTCGCATCTTCCCGCTTGAGGCCTAAAGATTCGCCCCAGGCGGCACGCACGGCCGGCGCGATCTGGACGACAGTGATCTTGTCTGGATCCGCCAAAGCCCTGAAGACCTTGCCCGTATCATCCCGTTCATGCAGTGCGCCTACTGGACAATGGGTGATGCACTGCCCGCACAGCGCGCAGTCACTGGCCTCGATCGGCCGTCCCCAAGATAC
>CABVBB010000616.1 GCA_902496505.1 uncultured Peptococcaceae bacterium | reverse complement strand
GTCAGCTGCCAAAATATCCCTGCCAATTTATGGAATTATATTTTCCTCACGATTCGACAACATTGATCCGGCGGATATCCGTTGCCAGACCGCTCTGATCATCCAGTGTCAGCACCACGGCGTTGAATTGGGCCGGACCGTCCGCTTGCTCAAAGCGCACCGGCAGCTGCGTCACGAAGCGCTGCACCGAAAGCTCTGGACGCACCCCCAGCACTGAAGTGTAGGGCCCTGTCATACCTGCATCGCTGATAAACGCCGTTCCTTTGGCCAAGATCTTTTCATCAGCGGTCTGCACGTGCGTATGAGTCCCGATCACCGCGCTGGCTTGTCCGTCTACGTAGAAGCCAAAGGCGATCTTTTCTGCAGTGGCTTCGGCGTGCAGATCGATGATGATGTGCCGGATGCCCTGCGCCTTGATCTCCGCCAGCACAGCATCGATCAAGGTAAAAGGCGACGGCAGGGTATTGATATAGACATTGCCTAGGATATTGACCACAGCCACCTGGAACCTTCCTGTATCAAACACAGTATAGCCCCTGCCCGGCGTTCCTTCTGGATAATTGAGCGGCCGGATCAAGCGGTCTGTCTCATCGATAAAATGCATGATCTCCCGCGTATCCCAGGTGTGATTGCCCATCGTCACCACATCGACCCCGGCAAAGCTCAGCTCATCAAAAAGCGCCCGCGTGATGCCATTGCGCTCCGCAATATTTTCACCATTGGCGATGACCATATCCAGCTTTTCTTCCTGGCGCAATCGGCGCAGGTTCTTAAGTGCCATTTCCTTGCCGCACTCACCGACGATATCGCCTATAAATAATACCTTCATCTCATAACCCTCATTTCTCGCGAAGCATCACCTGCTGAGAGATCCGCCTGCCGCAGGCGCACCAATTAGCGAAATGCTCGCAGTTGTTGGACAAAAAATTGTAGCCGCCAAAGTCACTGCCGACCATGGACAGCGCTCGATCCGCCACTTCATGTCGTGGAAAAGTATAGCGGACATCCCGAGCTATGATGATTTTATCACATTTGCCGAACTCTTGTATAGAGGTTCTTTGAATGGACGCATCGGCCTGGATATAATGCAGCGTCCCCCGAAAATGCACTGCCGTACCGTCGCCCAGATCCACGCCATAATGCCGATAGGACGGGAACCCATCGAAAAATTGCTGCCAGATGATGCGCAGATGGCTGGCCTTGATCTGCTCTGCCACCAGCCGATGCTCAGCTGGTTTCATTTCTCTGATCGTATAGATCACATCGCCTCTTGCCATGTTCTTGCTGCCTCCTTTATGATTTGCATAATCATATATATGCTATCATATATATGCTAAAGAAGGCTTTTTGGCGCAAAAAAAATCTGCAGCCCTCCTTAGAGGTCACTGCAGATATCGGGAGTCTAGCACCTTTTTCCCTTGAAGGACAGCTGATCATCAGCCTGTCCCACAAGGAAAAAAAGAACGCACTCTGTTTCCCGAGTGCGCCTACGCTAGGAAACGGCGGGATTCGAACCCACAACTCAGGTGCCACAACCTGGATGATGCCATTTCACCACATTTCCTTTTCGACTTACGTACATTATAACAAGATATTGAGCAGATGGCAATCTGTTGTTTTGATTTTTTTCGCATAAATCTCTGGCAAAGTGCCCAATTTTTTCTCCACTCCCGCCAGTTATCGCCATTTTCTTTCTTACAGTACACCCCAACGATACCCATATCTCAACAGCGTATCGGCCGCCTCTTTTCCA
>CABVBB010000615.1 GCA_902496505.1 uncultured Peptococcaceae bacterium | reverse complement strand
CGGCGCGATACTGCACATCATCAACCATGCTTTCATGAAAAGCACGCTGTTCTTGACCATCGGCGGTATCCAGTACCGTTATGGCGAGACTAATATCGACCGTTTCGGACGGCTGTATTCCAAGATGCCGGCGACAGCTTTGGCAATGGTCATCGCAGCCATGTCTATGATCGGTCTGCCGCCGACAGGCGGGTTCTTCAGCAAATGGTATCTGGTGCTGGGCGCTATGCAGACAGGTCAATATGTCTATATCGCCATCATCATTTTGAGCAGTCTTTTGAATGCGATCTATTTCTTCCGCGTCATTGAGAAGATGTTCATTAATCCTGCTGAGGATCTGAAGGAAGTACACAAACAAAAAGGCGCTTTGGAGCTGCCTTGGCAGATGGTTCTGCCGCTTTTGGTCATGGGACTGGGCATCCTGGCCTTGGGTCTGTGCAATGAACCCATCGTGACCAGTATCTTACAATTTGCGCTGCCGGAGGTGTTGCTAAGATGACAGATGTAATAATTGACATTCGCCCATTTCTGGCAGTAGGCGTTTCTTTGCTGGCGGCACTGCTAATCATGTTTAGTGACAAAAAGCCGAATGTACGCGAAGCCTGGACCTTGATTGCAGCCTTTGTCAAGGTGATCTTGATCTTCTCCATGCTGCCGGCAGTGTGGCACGGTCAAGTGTACGAATATACCTTGTTCAACATCGTTGACGGTGTGGGGCTGACGCTCAGAACCGATCCAGCTGGTATGCTTTTTGCTGGTCTATCCTCATTCCTTTGGGTGCTCACCTCGTTTTATTCTATCGGCTATATGCGGGGACATCATGAGATCCATCAGACAGGCTACTTTGCCAGCTTTGCCGTTTGTATGTCAGCGACCATGGGTATCGCTATGGCGGCTAACCTGGTAACGTTCTTCGTCTTCTTTGAAATTTTGACCCTGGCAACTTATCCGCTGGTCATCCACAAGAGAGACCAGGAGGCTACAGATGCTGGTCGTAAGTATTTGATCTACACTTTGGTCACTGGTCAGCTTTTCCTGGCTGGTATCATCTACGTTTACGTGCTCACTGGCTCCACTGATTTTGTCGCAGGCGGTTTCCTGACTGCGGAAATGGCTCCGGCTTGGGTGCTGCAGACCGTCTTCTTCATGATGGCTCTGGCTGGTATGGTCAAAGCCGGTATGATGCCGTTCCACGGCTGGCTGGTATCAGCCATGGTCGCGCCGACACCTGTCAGTGCGCTGCTCCATGCCGTGGCGGTCGTTAAAGCAGGCGCCTTCGCTGTACTGAGAGTGGTCGGCTATGTCTTTGGACCGGCGCTGCTCAGTCAGATCCATGCTACGCAGTGGCTGGCTTGGCTGGCTGCCTTCACCATCGTGGTCTCGTCCTTGATCGCGATGAAGCAGGACAATTTGAAACGCCGCTTGGCGTTCTCCACAGTAGGTCAGCTGTCCTATGTGGTCTTGGGTACCTGCATCTTGGCACCGCTAAGCTTAGTCGGCGCGATGTTCCACATTGTCGCTCACGCCACGATGAAGATCACCCTCTTCTTCTGCGCAGGGGCGATCATGGTCACCACGCACAAGGCTAATATCAGTGAAATGCACGGCATTGGCCGACAGATGCCTCTGACGATGACGGCATTCACTGTGGCTTCTCTGGGTATTGCTGGACTGCCCTTTATCGTCGGCTTCATCAGCAAGCTCAATATCGCTTCTGGTGCCCTCTATATGAATGAGCCCATCTATGTGGTCGTCTTGATCATCAG
>CABVBB010000614.1 GCA_902496505.1 uncultured Peptococcaceae bacterium | reverse complement strand
TCCTTTCTATCTCTACTCTAAAGTATGCCCTAAGGAGAAGGTCAAGCATTATTTTCACGATTTTTTAGGAACGTTCTTCCTTGTAGATCAAGCTGCGATAGCCTCCTAAGCCCCCGATACGCGGTGCAAAACGTGCACACAGCCCTGTCTCCTGGCAAGGCTTGCCTCCTGCTTCGAAGGCCTCCCAAATAGTGCACTGCCCCTCTTCCAACTGCTTGCCGTATTTACCATTCACCGCCAGATAAATGTCCGCCTGCTCACGGAAGCAGTACAACGTACCGATATTATCCTGCCCATAAGGGCTGTAATCTGAATAGCGGCAGCCAAAACAATTGCAGAGATAATATTTGCCGCTGAGCTGTGCGCAGATATCCCTAAAAGGGATCTCCAAAAACGGCGACAGCTCCGAGGCCGCGAAACGCTCTGCACCGACAGTCAAGACGACCGCTTGGCAGACAGAGTGATCCGGCCAGACTTTTTCGCCGTCCAAGACATAGATCGAGCCCGTCTGCTCTGTATTCTTGACGCTGGCCAAGGTGATGGTCAGCTCTGCATCTATCCTGCTCTGCCTATCTACAGCAAAGACGATCGTCGGAATAGTGAGCGTCAGGGTATGATCCTGCAGCCAATACGTATAGCCCGCCTCAGCGCTGCCATAGCAAAGCAGTGCAAATTTTTGCTGAGCCGCTTCTAATACATCACGCTTCTCTGAGTCCACTAACTCCCAATCATCCAAGCTGTCGCCCGCAAAGACCACACCATCGATGGTCATTTGAAAGGCTTGTTCTGCCTCCTCCGTATCAAAGTGATTTTCCACAAAACTCTTTACATCATGCTGTTGATCATGAAAATGTATCTGCCATTTTTCCATAAGCTCGCCCTCCCTCGGGACCACAGGGTCATTTTATCTAGTGCAGCATGCACAACGTTTGCCAGGCAAGGTTCATCTGTCTGCACCACGCCAAAAAAGCGGGGCGTGATCTTCGTGATCACGTCCCGCTTTGTCAGGATGGCTTGGACTGATTATTTTCCAGCCAATAATCATCGGTGTTTTGGCTTAGACCGCGCTTATTCAGTCGATGATTGAGGTATTCTTTAAACAAGGTATAAAGGACCGCAAAGGTCGGCACACCTACGATCATGCCAATAAAACCGGCCAGCCCGCCGCCGATCAGGATGGCGAACAAGACCCAGATCGCCGGCAGACCGGTGCTGTTGCCCAAGATCTTCGGCCCTAAGATATTGCCGTCAAATTGCTGTAAAAGCAAGATGAAGATCAAAAACCACACCGCCTTGATCGGTTCAGCGATGAGGATGATGAACGTACTGGGGATGGCCCCGATGAACGGCCCGAAGAAAGGAATGATGTTGGTCACGCCGACGATGACGCTGACCAGCAGCGCATAAGGCATATTCATCAGCTGCAGGCAGATGAAGCAGAGCACGCCGATGATCGCCGAGTCGATCAGCTTGCCATTGATGAAGCCATTAAAAGTACGATTGGTCAGCCGGCCGAGGGCTACGGCATTTTGCACAGCCTGCTGCGGCAAAAAAGCATTGAGCACTTTTTTTATCTGCGCAAAAAACAATTCTTTGGAATTGAGCAGATAGATGGCGACAATGATAGCGACGAAGGTATCCAGCACCGCTGAAGTGACCTGTCCTGTCACGGTGACCACCGATTGAATGCCAGCCATCAGCCAAACGCTGGCTGTATTCACAAAGTTTTCCCACGCCGTCAGGAGATTTTGGTAGATCCCCGCACTGATATCC
>CABVBB010000613.1 GCA_902496505.1 uncultured Peptococcaceae bacterium | reverse complement strand
GGCGCTCCATGCGGCATAAGCTCATCGGCTACATGATCGTGCTGGCGGTGCTGCTGGTCGCAGCGCTCTATGCGGGACTCACCCTGTTTGGCCGGTTGAGCAGTCCCAAGGCCGAGATCAAAAAGGCGCTGGATCTTCAGATGGAGATCTTTCAGAACGATATGGAATCTCTTTGGCATAACGTCTCCGTTATGAGTATCCTTCTTTCCGAGGATATGACCGCGCTGCTGGAGGATACGCTGCGGCAGCAGGGCATCTCCTTTGAGGATTTGGACGGGAATGTGGAGGCGACCAAAGCGGTGGAGGACGCCATGCTGGAGCCGCTGAGTCAGTATGTCCGACAGGCGGACTGCTCCGGCGCGTTCGTTGTTTTGGAGAGCTCTATGAGTGACGGGGATACAGTGGATGCCCGCAGCGGCCTCTATGTGCAAAGGGCAAACGCGGGGCGCGTGACCAATAACCTGCTGCTGTTCCGGGGCATCGCCAGCGTGGGCAAAGCGCACAATGTCATGCCGCACCGGAAGTGGGCGCAGGAATTCCATATTGGGCAGTTCCCCAATTACGCGGAGCATACCATGCAGGCTGCCGCCCCGATTGCCGATTCCCGCCGCACCACAGACCTTGTCACCCTGCCGGGAACCTCGGAAAAGGCGGTTTTGCTGACGATCCCCATGATCGGGGCAGACGGCACGGTCTATGGAATATGCGGCTTCGCCATCAACCAGTCCTTCTTTTCCGCGCGTTATGACCAGCCCTCCAACCTCAGCCGCCTCGCCTGCCTGCTGACCACGGAGAGCGGCGACACCTTGGACGCGGGAGCGGCCCTGATGACCTATACGGAGGAAGGCTTCTGCTATGTCCCTCCCGAAGTTCTCACCGTTAAGCCGATGAGCAGCGGTTTGGTGTCCCTGAACGGCGACGGTTTTTCTTTTGTCGGCATGGTGAAAAGCCTTACCGCGGCAAAGGGCGATGGGACGCCCCACACGCTGGCGGTGCTGATCCCGAAAGAAGATTACAATCTCGCTGTTGCCAAAAATATGATGCAGACGGTGTTGCTTTCGGCGCTGCTGCTGTTCTGCGCCGTCGTTTGCTGTCTGTATCTGGCGCGCCGGTATCTTGCTCCGGTGCATCGGGATCTGGATCGGCTGCGGGACGAGGATCGCGGTGGCGAGCAGATGGCATTTTCAGATTTTGAACCGATCTCCGCCACGCTGCTGGCGCAGGATCGGGAGAATGAGAAGATCATCACCACGCTGGAACAGGAAAAGCAGACTGTGCAGGAGCAGGCCGTGCAGCTTTTGGATAAGAATGAAGAGCTGCAAGGGCAGTTTGAAGCGGCGCAGGCCGACGCCCAGCGGCTGGCCTACTCCCGGAAATCCGAGATCGATCCGGCGACCTATGAGATGTTCCTGGTGGGCTATGATATGCTGACACCAACGGAACGGGAGATTCTGGAAGCCCTGGCCGATGGCAGCAGCCCCCGTGAGCTTTCCGAACAAAGAAACTGCTCGGAGAGCACCATCGCCACACACCGCAAAAACATTTACAGAAAGCTGGGCATCCACAAAGCCTATCAGCTCAAAATCTGCATTGCGCTTCTGCGTCAGGAGCGAGAAGCACAAAACTGAACAAGAAACAAGCCGCCCCTGTCAAGCATTGAGCCTGACAGGGGCGGATTTGTCTGTCCGTGGGGTTTTTACCTGTTTTCGTTGCCTTTACCGTCTTATTAAATGATATGTCGCATACAAGTAAACAATATTATATCATTCAATAAAAC
>CABVBB010000612.1 GCA_902496505.1 uncultured Peptococcaceae bacterium | reverse complement strand
TCTAGAAAGTATGTCCAAAAGAAGGTCAGGAGAAAAAAGCAGCAAAAGACTAGGCAAAATTATTCCAAGAGACAGCAAAAACGAGGCTGTCGCAACGACGATAAAAATCGTTATTGCGACAGCCCCTTTTTGGTGATCCACGCACCCCGCGTGAGGTGCGACTGTGCCTCCTTGCAAAAATTAAGGCGGCCGTGTATACTGTTTCAATCCACGCATCCCGCGTGAGATGCGACTCCCGGTCCAGATCAGATTGGTTCTGATACTCCAAGTTTCAATCCACGCATCCCGCGTGAGATGCGACCGCATCAGATTCTATGCTGATCCTGATGCGTTTTACAAGTGGCTATTTTGCGAAAGGGGTGCTGGCTTTCCCTTTTACCGGCTGGCTCGCTGCCAAAATCCAGAGTAAGCAGCGCTCTCAACGGTGCGGCGAACTGCTTAGAGGATCTGTGTTCACTTGCCTTTCGCATGCCTTGTCACCCATACTTTTTAAGGATCTCTTTCCATTTTAGCACAATACTTGCCCAATGGCCAGCTTCTACATGACGACACGCTTTGCCCTGAGCTTATTCTTCCATCGGTCCAGCAAAAAAAGCGTTTCGGAAATTTCTCCGAAACGCTTTTGGCTCAGCTAGTTCTGAACTTGACTAGGCTTGTTTTTTTACTTACTTTTGCAGGCTTGTTCGTAGCCCTGCGTGAGTTCCTGCATCAGTTCAGCCACAGTCAGGATGCGGTCGAGGCGGTCGGCGTGAGCGCCGCAGAAGAAGAGGCCTTCTTCCCAGTTGCCTTTGGCCGCTTCGATGAGGGCTTTGGTGATGCAGTAGGGGGTCTCTGCGGGTTTGCAGGGACGGAGGCAGGCGATACAGCGCTCCACCGGGATGCGCGTCTCCCGCTCCAGACGCTCGATGAGCGGTGAACGGAGCGCGCGGCCAGGCATCCCCACCGGGCTGGACACGATCTGGATATCGCTGGCCTTGGCCTTGATGTAGGCTTCTTTATACGCTGGGGATGCATCGCATTCCTCGGTGACGATGAAGCGGGTGGCCATCTGCACGCCGGACGCACCGTGGGCTAAAGCCTCGGCAATGTCTGCGCCGCCGTAAATACCGCCAGCCACAAAGACGGGGATCGCGTGCCCATATTTCTCAGCAAACTCCGGCAGCACAGCCAGTACGTCGGCCAAAATATCTAAGAGCGGCGCTGTGGTACCGGCCAGCAGTTCTTCCTTCTTGAAACCCAGATGGCCGCCGGCCTGGCTGCCTTCGATAACGATGAAATCCGGCGTACGCTGGTGTTTTTTGTCCCAAGTACGGCAGATGAGGGACGCCGCTTTACCAGAAGAAACGATAGGCGCGATCGCTACGTCGCTGCCCTTGACCAATTCGGGCAGATTGAGCGGCAGTCCGGCGCCGGAAATGATCGCATCTGCGCCGCCAGCAATGGCTGCCTGGATATGCTCGGCATAATCTTTGACCGCTACCATCACATTGACGCCGACCATACCTTGGCCGCCGGCTATCGTCTTCGCTTTTTCCACCTCGCGGGTCAATTCGCGGACGTCAGCCGTCTGGGGATCGCTCCAAAAATCGTCTGCTCGGTAGCCTGCGTGGGCGCTGGACAAGACGCCCATACCGCCGCAGGCCGCCACATGACCAGCCAAATTGCCCAGCGAGATGCCCACGCCCATGCCGCCTTGGATAATGGGCACGGTCAGGGTCTTATCTTTGATCTGTACAGAGGGCCACATGTTAACGCTCACCTGCCAAACGATCGTACG
>CABVBB010000611.1 GCA_902496505.1 uncultured Peptococcaceae bacterium | reverse complement strand
GTGTTTGGCCGCCTGTTCCACACTGCGCAAGCCATAGCCATGCTTTTTGCCATCCAGCTTGGTGGTCTGTAAATGCTGCTTTTTGACCAAGGGCGCCTGATCGCTGCTGTTGGTCACGGTGAGCTTGATCTCGCCAGCGGGGTCTTCGTAGATATCGATCTGTATGGTCTTATCAACTGATTTGCGGCTGCCCTCCAGCGCATTATCCAGGAGATTGCCCAAGATCGCACAGGCATCGGCTCCATCGACAAAGGCCAAGGAGACGCCATCGCTGTAAAATTCGAATTCCATATCCTCAGCTTCCGCCCGCTGTTTCTTTTCCGCCAAGAGGATATTGGCTACCATATTGTCGGTGAATTTTTGTATAGAGGAGGCTTTGAGGTTATCATCCATGTTTTGGATATATTCGATGGCCCCTTGATAATCATTGAGCTCCATCAGCCCGCGGATACAGCTGAGATGATTTTTCATATCGTGTACCCAAAGCTGCAATTCATCGTGCTTTTCCTGCACGGTTTGCTGATAGACCTCGCGGGCAGCGGCTTCTCGCTTTTCCAGTTGTTTTTGCCACCATATCAATAAAACCGCAAGAATCGTCAAAAAATACAGCGTCACGACCGTGACCCAAAACGATCCATAGAGCGCGCTCCCCATATAATGGATCGTCATTGTAGCGATCCCGTCAGACAATAAACGAATCGCTCCAACCGTGAGCAGGATCTTGATCGTATCCGTCTTCTGCGCAGCAAAAATCTGCGGGATACTCAGAGCATGTCCCAGCAAAAAAATCAGCCATGACCATAGAGACGGCCACTGCATGATATAAACGGCGGCCGCTGCGAAATAAGTCACAGCCAAAATCAGCCACTGCCAAGGACGTGAACGCTTTTCTGCATGTACCGTTTGATAAAAAACATACCATACCCCAACGGTCAGAATAGCGATTGGGATCTGCATAACCAGCCAAAACATCAGCATTCTCTTTCCCCCGTTTCCTTCTTTATCTGACACTTCTCTTAGAGTATAACAGATACTGGCAAAAAAATCCATTAAAAAAACCGCACGATCAGCAAAAGCTGACGTGCGGCTGCTTTAAAAGTGGACATAGCCTGTCAATCGTACACTTTCCAGTGCTTCGCCTTTTTGCAGCCATAGCCCCTCATTGGCTGTGACTTCACCGATGAAATAAAGCGGTTTGCCAGCAAGCTTTTGGTAGCGCTCTGCTGCCTGCTCGGCTTCCTGCGCTGCCAAGGTACCTACCAGCTGATAATCCTCTCCGCCGTACAAGGCCCAGTGCTGACCGTCTGTCTGACACACATCGGCCAGCTGCAGAGTTTCTGCCAATATAGGAATAGCTTCTGGCGCAAGGATGACCCCCACATGACTGGCCTTGGAGATCTCTGTGCATTCGCTGACCAAGCCATCGCTGATATCATTGAGCGCATGCAGCGCACTGCCGCAGGCTTCATTGAGCCAGGCCGCTTCCTGACAGCAAGGCTCCGGCTGCAAATGTTCCTTGAGCAGACGCTCACGGCCAGCGATACTTTTATCCGGGTGCAGCAAGAGCTCCAGCCCCGCTCGGCTGGCCCCCAGCGGACCAGTGACAAAAATCTTGTCCCCCGCCTGGGCCGCGCTGCGCAGCCGTAAATGTTCCTTGGCTACCAGGCCCAGCACGGTCACATTGATGCTCAGTCCACTGGCACTTTTAGTCGTATCACCGCCAGCAATATTGACATGATAACGCTGACAGACATCAGCCACACCACGGTAAAATTCCTGCCACCATTCTACAG
>CABVBB010000610.1 GCA_902496505.1 uncultured Peptococcaceae bacterium | reverse complement strand
AAGCCTCTGTCCCTTCTTCAGCAATAAAATCTATTAACGTTTTTTCCTCCTCTGGATCCAGCTGCAAGACCTGCAGCAGTTGTTCCATAAAAAACTGTTCGTGCAAATATTGATCAGCCATTTTCCACCCCCTCCTTGCTTTTTGTTTGTCTCTTTAATTCTTCGCAAAAATATCGCGATCATACGCCTACATTTTTGCCAAGACAGCCAGACCTTGACAATCTGCGATCAACATATAATCATAATCAGCTGCTGCCTTCTCTGCAAGGTCTGATGCAGCATTTTTCTGTATTGTGCATATAGCATTTTTTATTGCTGGATGCGCCAAACCAAAATGCAGCATACGCTCCCAAAGCGTATGCTGCACCATTTATTCTGTTTTTGCCGTTTGACCGCCTTGAACGTCCACCTCATACTCCCCAGTATAGATCAGCTCTCCGATGGGCACGACCTGGTAACCTTTCTGCTCAGCCGCCGAAAGGATCTGATCGATCGCTTCTGCTGTATGGGTGCCGTTATTGTGGCAGAGGATGATCGCTCCATCATGCAGAACTTCCACCACACGGCCAACGATGTCTGCTTCGGATAATTCATCTTTCCAATCCAGGCTGTCTACAGACCATTGGATAGGATAGATCTGCATATCCTTAACGATCTGCACCGATTGATTGTTATATTCGCCAAAAGGAAATCGGAACAGCTGCGGCTCAAATCCCGTGACCTCTTGGATCATCTGTCGATTATCCGTAAGTTCTTTTTGGATATCCGCAGCCGAAAGATCATTCATGTGCGGATGACTGGCGCTGTGCATACCGATCTCATGGCCGCGCTCCACGATTTTTTTAGCCATATCCGGATATTCCTTCAGCCAGATATTGGTCAAAAAGAACGTCGCCTTGACCTGGTGCTTATCCAGAGTATCCAAGATCGCCTCTGTATGCTCCGCTCCCCAAGTCGCATCAAAGCTGATGCTGATCTTCGGTTCATCGGTGTGTACATAATAGATCGGGTTAATCTTGCTCACAGCCGCACTGACAGCGCCCGTCAGCTCTGTCATGTTGAAATTGAAAAAGCCCGCCGGCAGCATCAGCATAAAAAAAGCAATGGCTGCCTTTGCTGCTTTGCGCCGAGAGATCACCACATATTTCATCTGCATTGCCTCCACTCTTCTTATGTTCCATCTATCCCTAAGATATGCAGAAAAAGTGGTGAAAAGACGTCCTTTGCGCATCCTTTCCAAGATTTTGTAGCGCAATGGCATTCCTCGTGCTACAATCAAATCAGACAATTTATAAAATCATAAGCGAGGCGAATTCTCTTGGATAATATTTTGATCTCCCTAAACGTCATGCTGCCGGTCTTTTTGACCATCCTCATCGGTGCTTTGCTTTGCAAAGTTCATCTTTTGCCCAAAACGATGATCAAAGATCTCAATAATCTCTGCTTCAAATGTTTTTTGCCGCTCCTGCTTTTTAATAACGTGCGGGCGACGGATTTCCGCCAGATCTTCGATCTGCGCCTTATCAGCTTCGCCCTGATCTCCATCGTGATCATGTTCACTCTGTTGTGCTGGCTCATTCCCAAGCTGGTCTCTTCCCCCGCTCAGCAAAGCGTCGTCATCCAAGGCTTCTACCGCAGCAATTATGTGATCCTGGGCATCCCGATCGTCAGCAATATCTACGGCAAAGATAATATCGCCGTCATCACCATGCTGGTCGCCGTGGTCGTCCCCATCTTCAACGTCATGGCTGTGCTGCTGTTCGAAAAATTCAAAGGCGGCCGCGGTTATGATCTG
>CABVBB010000609.1 GCA_902496505.1 uncultured Peptococcaceae bacterium | reverse complement strand
GATTGGCTTGCTGCTGATTATGGTGTACACGCTGATCTGTCGGTTTATCTTTCATCCTGATGTATCGTTGATCAAAAACATCGATGTCTCTATTTTTGAGCAGAATAAACCAAAACTGGAAAAGAAACAAAAAATTGTAGCTGCTTTACTCATCTTATTCGTCGTTTTGCTGATGACTCCGAGTGTCTTGCCGAAAACGTGGCTGCTCACCAAATTTATCAGTGGACTAGGTCTTTTTGGAGCGGCGGCGGTGGTCGTCTTGCTGGCTTTGGCCATTCGTATCAAGGGCAAATCGTTGATGGATTTTAAAGAGATGGCGCAAAACGGGATGGTTTGGGATATTTTCTTCTTGTCTGCTTTAGCCCTGCCGATGTCATCGGCTTTGACGGCAGAAGGGACGGGTGTGAAAGAATTCATCATTCTCATCATGCAGCCGCTTTTATCGGGCAAATCCGGTATGCTGTTCATTGGCATTGTGATGATTTTAGCGGCACTTTTGACCAATGTGGCCAATAATACCGTGCTGGCCTTGATCATCGTACCGATCATTTACAGCTTTGCCAGTGAGGTCGGTGTGGATTCCGCGGCAGCCGTAGCCTTATTAGTCTTGTGTACCCATATGGCGATCATTACGCCAGCCGCTTCTCCTATGGCAGGCATGCTTTTCGCCAATACCGCTTGGGTCAAAGCCAAGGATGTTTATAAATACATGTCAGTGATTTTGGCAGCGTTTATTGTTATAGCGATATCTGCCGGATATTTCTGGCTGAATATTGTTTTCTAATAACCTTAATTTATTAAAAAGGAGCGAGTAAAATGGAAAAAAGAAGAGCATTGACAGAAAAGATTTTGTTATTGGGTATTGACGGTTTGGATCCTAGACTCACCCGTAAATATGTCGATGAGGGCAAAATGCCCAATGTCAAAAAATATTTAGAGAGAGGGGCGGCTCGAGAAGACTTGGTTCTCTTGGGAGGACATCCAACTGTCACACCGCCTATGTGGACGACTTTAGCCACAGGCTGTTATGCCAACGTGCATGGGATCACTGGTTTTTATCGCCAATCGAAAACTGATCTAGATGTTATTGAATACAATCTGGATTCCAGGTTATGTCAGGCAGAACCTTTGTGGAATGTCTTTGCGGAAGCAGGCAAAAAAACATTAGTCTGGCATTGGCCGGGTTCCAGCTGGCCGCCAACCTCTGACAGTCCTGATCTGTTGGTTGTCGATGGTACTTCTCCTGGTGCAGTGGGTATGGCCATATCTCAAGTGGATGAGGAATTTTTGCTGGGGGCCAATATCAAGTTTGAAACCGTTACTTTTAAAGAGAAGGCAGCTAGTGATGCGGTAGCACCGTGTGTTGTTGAGGACTTGGACCTAGAAGAAGATGTCAATGAACAGGCGGCTTCTTCTAAGAAAAACGCAGCAAAGTATATTTTGAAGGAAAGTGAAAAAACTGGCAACTTTTCTGAGACGGCTCTGGATCTGGTGCAGTCACCGATCAAAGAGGCTTCTGGCTGGGCGGCTGCTCCCGCTGGTGCTAAAGAGTTCACACTGCTGCTTTCTAAAGGCACGATCAGAAGACCGGGTTTGTTGTTAAAGGATGAAAATGGCAAGTACTCTCAAGTAGCGCTTTATAAGAGCAAAAAGGACGCTGAGCCAATAGTCACACTGGAACCGGGCGTCATGGCCAGAGAGGTCATTGATGAAGCGATCAAGGGTGAAAACAAATATCGGGCCAGCCGCAATTTTAAAGTATTGAATTTGGACGAAAGCGGCGACAGAATGAGTTTGTATATC
>CABVBB010000608.1 GCA_902496505.1 uncultured Peptococcaceae bacterium | reverse complement strand
GCGGAATTGGAACAGGCGCTGCGCGTGCGGCCGCTGAGGGATCTTTGCCAGGAGGATGGTGCGGCTATTGCTGAGCGGCTTGCTGAGGCGCTTTGTGGGCCGCGGGGCGAGGAGCTTTGCAATAAGCTCTCCAGCCGCTTGCTGCAGGCGGCTGCGGGGATGGAGCAGCCGCTCAGCCAATGGGTGGGCGCGGAGGCCAAGGCTCTGGTGCTGCCTTTTGTGCGCCAGCAGCTGCCGGAGATCTTGACGCGGCTGATCAATTGGCTGCGGGCCAATGAAGCGGCGCTCAATGAGCTGATCGAGGAGGCCATCGATGAGACCATCTTACAGGCGGGCGATTTTAAGAGCATGGCGCTGCTGATGGTCAGGGACAGTGTGTTGGAGGGCTTATTCAGCGAGCATGTGATCATGGATAAGGTGGATGAATTTTTGCAGACGCAGATGAGCGCTGAGGAACTGGCGGGCGAATTGACGGACAAGCTTTTGGCCTATGGGGGACAGATGTCGCCGGCCAAACTGCTGGCTTGGCTGGGCGGAGCGCAGGGACCGCTGCACCGCATCGTGCGGGATCTTTTGCGGGAGAATCTGCTGAGCTATATCCGAGATCGTCTCCCTGAGCAATTGGAGGGCTGGCTGGCGCAGCCGATCGGCCGCTGGCTGCCGGAGGATCTGGCGGAGCGGTATGGGCAGACGGTGCTGGTCAAGGCGGCTGGCTATCTGACGGAGGGCTTGCGCAGTGAGGCACTCAAACAGGCTGCGGCGCGGGCACTCAAGCGGCTGGCAGAGGAATTTACCGCCAAGCCATTAAAGGAGACGGTGACGGGCTATGCGCAGCACAGAGATGACTGGGCGGCCAAGGGAGAGCAGCTTTTGGAGGCGCAGCTGGATCGTTTGCAGTTCCCTCTGGAGCAGTGGGCGGCGAAGCTGGGAGATCCGGCGCTGTTTACGGCGCTTTTGGCGCAGGGAGAGCGTTTCGTGCCGCGGGCTTTGGACAAATTGGGCCAGCGCTGGCAGCAGAGATCGCTGGGGGATCTGTATACGGGCGTTTTTACACAGCAGTGGGTGGAGGATATCCTGCCGGCTTGCCGAACGTTTATCAGCGATAAGCTGGTGGAGGCGGCTGCGGGCAATCTGAGCCAGCTGGCGGAGAACAGCCTGAACAAGCTGAGCAATGAGGAGATCCTCAAGCTGGTGCAGGATTTCATGGGCCGGGAGCTCAAGCCGCTCAATTATTTGGGCGCAGTGCTGGGCGGCTTGGTGGGCATCGTGACGGGCGCTTTGGTGGCAGGTCCGCTGGGGGCGGTGACCGCAGGTCAAGCGGGCTCGCTAACGGCGCTGGCAGCGGGGCGTTCGGCAGTCTATGGCGCGGTGGGCTATGGCACCAACTGTGCAGCCATCAAGGGACTTTTCTGGCCGTATAAGCCGGTGGCGGGCGTGCGGGCGCTGCAGGGCGTGGTGCCCAAGCAGCAGGAACGTTTTGCCAACAGCCTGGGCCAGATGGTGGATCGCTATGTGCTCAATGAAGATATTTTGCAGGAAATCTTGGTGGGGCAGAATGAACGCTGGCAGGCTATGGGCACTGCGCTGGCGTCTAATACGGTAGCGGCTGGGGATATCTTGAGTCAGATGACAGCAGAGCAGGAGAAGATCGTGCAGGGCAGCTATATCGGGCTTGGGCACAAATGCGGCCAGTATCTGCCGCAGCTCTTGGACAAGGCGTCCCAGCAGCCGCTGAGCAAGCTGCTGCCGCTGGATAAACTGGCAGTGTCGGTGGACAGCGAGCGGCTGAGCGGCTGGCTGGCGCAGGAAGCGGCAGT
>CABVBB010000607.1 GCA_902496505.1 uncultured Peptococcaceae bacterium | reverse complement strand
GATTTTCAGCAAGCCATTGATGCTGCATTTACCACATCGATGGCAGTTGTGCACATCGATAGTGATCTTATATGGGCATTCCACCCGCTGCAAGCAATGGGGCGCTAAAATCAAGATATCCTGCGGCTCAAATTTCTCCCCTGAAGCCACTGTCATTTGGTTGACGATCTTGATATAGGAATCCTCTATGGTCTCGCGCTCGATGCCGATGACATGGCCCAAGCGCAGCACCGCCGGGAAAAAGAATTCTACGATCTTTCTGTTCCACGTATTGAGCCGCTTGGAGCTTTTGTAGCTCCAAAGGCTGTAGACTAAGCAGCCCAGACCGATCGTAAGGAAAAGCATCATCGCCACAAAGGCGGCAATGACGCCGATCAGCATCACCTTATTGAAAAGGGGCGATCGATTGCTGATCAAAAACCAGATGAACGCAAAAATCGCTACGTACACCAAAAGCATCACCATTCCCAGGAGAATGAAGATCCTTTTTTTACCGTCATTCATCATGAACACCCAGTTTGCTGCCGATCGAAAGCCCCGCCCCATTCAAAAAGGCTTTGACGGGCATCGCTTTCTTGCCGGCCGGCTGGACCTCATACACCTCAAGCCAACCCTCACCGGTACAAACGGCAAAAAAGTCCTGGCTGATCTCTGCGATCTGCCCCGGTTCCAGGCTGCCTGCCTGCGCATCTCTTGGTTTGGTGCGCCAGATCTTGAGCCGCTGTCCCTGCCACCAGGTATACGCACCAGGAGCTGGTGCCAAGCCCCGCACCTGATCGTGCAGCTTGCTGGCCGGACGCTGCCAATCCAGCGTTTCATCAGCTTTGCCCAGCATCGGTGCGTAAGTGGCTGCGGCCTCATCTTGTTTTTCTCTGGTGATCTGGCCTTTTTCGACCTTTTCCAAAGTGTCGACCAGCAGCTCTGCGCCCAAATGGGCCAATTTTTCAAACAACGTACCAGTCGTATCGTCTGCCTCTACCGCTAACGAGGCTTTGCTCAGCATATCGCCCGTATCCATGCCGGCATCCATCTGCTGGATGGTGACGCCAGCCACGGGGTCACCGTTGAGCACTGTCCACTGGATCGGTGCTGCGCCGCGGTATTTGGGCAGCAATGACGCATGGACGTTCAAACACCCATACTTCGGCAGATCCAGCACGCTCTGCGGCAAGATGCGGCCATACGCTACGACAACGATCGCTTCTGGCTGATAGCCCTGCAAAAGTGTCAAAAAGGCTTCATCCTTGACAGTCGTCGGCTGATGGACCGGCAGTCCCAAGGACAGTGCGCGCTCCTTGACCGGCGGTGCAGCCAGCTTATTGCCGCGGCCTTTTGGACGATCCGGCTGCGTGATCACACAGGCCACCTCGTGACCGGCCTTGATCAGCGCCTCCAGGCATTGCACCGCAAAATCCGGCGTCCCCATAAAAACCACTTTCATCTTAACGGCCTCCTTCTTGACTTACTCCTGCAGCTTCAACCGTTTGGCTTTGTCAATAAAAAGTACGCCGTCCAAATGATCGATCTCATGCTGCAATGCTCTTGCGAATAGATCTTCTGCTTCGATGATAGTTTCTGTGCCGTCAGGCAATAACCCTTTTACCGTCACTCTTTTTGCCCGTTTCACATCGCCGATCAGTCCGGGACAGCTGAGGCATCCTTCCGAATCGGTGTGGGAACCAGATGAGGCGATGATCTCTGGATTGATCAGCTTGACCGGTCCTTCGCCGACGTCGATGACGATGACGCGCTTGAGCACACCGACCTGAGGGGCCGCCAGACCCACGCCGTCAGATCTGTACATCGTCTCCAGCATATTGTTGATCAGCT
>CABVBB010000606.1 GCA_902496505.1 uncultured Peptococcaceae bacterium | reverse complement strand
AGGATGGCGAGGATATCGTCTTTTTGCGCAAGATCATCCCCGGCGGCGCAGACCGCAGCTACGGTATCCATGTGGCCAAGCTGGCCGGTATGCCGGAGATCATATTGCGCAATGCGAATACCATTTTGGAGGAGCTGGAGCGGGACAAAGAGGACCAACATGATCATCTGGTCGCTGCTCAGCTGGCGCAGGCGGAGGAAGTGCCGAAGCCTGCCAATAGGGTGCGGGAGCAGCCAATGGACAATCTATTCGGTACGCCTGTGCAGTCTGCGGTCGTCCAGGAGTTGGCCAAGATCAATCTGCTCAGCACCACCCCGCTGGAAGCGCTCAATCTGCTCTTTGAGCTGCAGAACAAGGCCAAGCAAGAGCTCAGTTTTTGAGCAGCATTATAAAAAAGGAGGCAGCGTGCCATGAGCAAGATACGGGTTTTGGATCAACATATTGCTGATAAGATCGCTGCCGGCGAGGTCGTCGAGCGGCCGGTATCAGTGGTCAAAGAATTACTGGAAAACAGTCTGGATGCGCAGGCTGCCTTTATAGAGGTGACGATCAAAGACGGCGGCGTGGGGCTGATCCGTGTCAAGGACGACGGTCTAGGCATGGACGGTGATGATCTGGCAGTGGCTTTTGAACGGCATGCCACCAGCAAGATTGCCGATTTTAACGATCTGTTCACGCTGAACACCTTTGGTTTCCGCGGGGAAGCGCTGCCCAGTATCGCCGCCGTTGCACAGGTGGAGATGACCAGCACGCCCCGCGGCGGCATCGTGGGACACACCATTCGTCTCTCCGGCGGAGTTGCGCCGGAGATCATGGAGGTCGGCGGTTCCGGCGGCACGACCGTCGAGGTCAAAAATTTGTTCTACAATATTCCAGCACGGCGCAAATTTTTAAAAAGCAGCAGTTATGAGACGGGGCTGATCGGGGAACTCATTTCCAAGTACGCGCTGGGACACTGCCAGGTGCGCTTCAAGCTCACGGTCAACGGTCAGACGACCATCGACACTGCAGGGCTGAACACCGTGGAGGAGCGGCTGGCGTATTTTTACGGCGAGGCTGTGACGCCGCAGATCGTACCAGTGGCGAAGACGGAGTTTATGCCGGGGCACTTTGTGGAAGCCTGGCTGCTCAAGGAAGAGATCACCCGCAATAACCGCAATCAGGAGACATTTTTCGTTAACGGCCGCTTGATCAAAAGTATGGAACTGAATCATATCCTGGAGGAAGGTTACTATACTTTGATCGCTAAGGGGCGTTTCCCAGTAGCGGTCGTTAAGCTGACGCTGCCGGGGCAGCAGCTGGATGTCAATATTCATCCGGCCAAGCTGGAGATCAAGATCAACGAATTGGGGCGGATGCGCACGCTCTTGGTGGAGATCTTCAAGGATGCGCTGTGGGAGGCCAGCATCAGCAAAAATGCCTTTTTGCTGGATGATCAGCGTTTGGCAGCCCAGATGGCTTATCAGCAGAAAAGCCGTCCCGCTTCTCAACCAAAAACTGCGACGCAGCCTGCAGCACCAGCTGCCCCGCAGAAATCAGCACCAGCCAAGGCGCCGGAAAAACGGCTGGAGCAGGGAACGCTGGATTTCGATCTGCCTAAGCCTATAGAGCAGGCTCTGCACGTTAAGGAGAGCATCGCAGAGTTTAAGGCCTCGCCGTCCATGACGCCGCCAGCGGCACCCAAGCCGCAGGCAGCGCCAAGGGAAGCAGTCAGTCCCTTGGATACAGCAGCGACTGAGCTGGCGGTGCAGCCTACGGCGACGATCAAGGATATCGATGAGCTCACCGTCTTGGGCCAGCTCAATCAATCCTTCATCATTGCGCAGAATAAAGAA
>CABVBB010000605.1 GCA_902496505.1 uncultured Peptococcaceae bacterium | reverse complement strand
TTCCCTCCGCAGTTGCAGCAGGCGTTCCTTAGCGGACAAGTTCAGCCGGAGCGGGTGGCGGAGATCCGCTGCCGCAGGGATCGGCCGGTGCTGGTGCGGCTGGCTGGCGGGGAGGAGCTTGTGCTGCGTTCGGGCGGTGAGGTGGTGATCTTGGCGGGAGAGATGCTGGCGCAGATGGTGCAGCGCATCAATCAAAGCTCAGTCTATGCCTGGGAGGAGGAGTACCGGCGGGGGTATCTGACGCTGGCCGGCGGTCATCGGGTAGGCTTGGCCGGCAAGGCACTTTTGGAACAGGGTGAGATCCGCACGATGAAAAATATCTCCAGCCTCAATTTCCGCATCGCGCATGAGGTGCTGGGCGCGGCGGATGAAGTGATGCCGTATATCTGCCAGGGAGAGACGGTGCGCAATACGCTGTTGGTGGCGCCGCCTGGCTGCGGCAAAACGACGCTTTTGCGGGACATCACCCGTCAGCTCAGCGATGGAGCGCCGCCTGTGTGGCCGTACGGGGTCAATGTAGGTCTGGTGGATGAGCGGTCGGAATTGGCAGGCACGGTAGGGGGGGCGGCGCAGCTCAAGGTGGGCAGGCGCACGGATATTTTGGACGGCTGCCCTAAGTCGGAGGGGATGCAGATGCTGATCCGCGCCATGTCGCCGCAGGTCATCGTGACCGATGAGATCGGGACGCTGGCGGATGTACAGGCCATGCAGGATGCGCTGAACGCGGGCGTAGCGGTGATCACGTCCATCCATGGACGGCAGTGGAGCGATCTGGAGGGGCGGTCTTATTTAGCGCCGCTTCTGGAGCAGCATTTTTTTCAGTGTCTGATCTTTCTCAGCAATCGTCAGGGTGCAGGGACAGTGGAGCGCGTCTTGACCTGGCGGGAGCATGATTATGTGCCGTGGAAATGAGGTGAGCTCATGATAAAAATCGTAGGTGTGGTCGTGGTGATCGGGACGCTGAGCCTCTTGGGGCTGACTGTGGCGCGGGGCTATGGGCTCAGGGTGCGGCAGCTGGAGGATCTGCAAAGTGCGTTTGCGCTCCTAGAGACGGAGATCGTTTATGGACTGACGCCTTTGCCGGAAGCGTTCATGCGGGTGAGCCAGCGGATGACGGAGCCGACAGCGGGGCTTTTAGGACAGGCTGCGGCGGGGCTTTGGGCAGCGCAGCCGGTGCAGAGCGCCTGGAATCAAGCGGTGGCCCAGCTGGCGGAGGTATCGGCGCTCAAGCGGGAAGATCTGGAGATATTGCGGTATTTTGGCTGCGGGCTGGGGGAAGCGGATATTCGCGAGCAGCAGAAAAAATTTCGTCTGCTGGCGGAGCAGTTGGACCGAGCTATTGCGTCAGCTTGGGCAGAAAAAAATAAGAATCAGCGCATATGGCAGTACCTGGGGGTAAGCGCCGGGATCGCTGTGGCGCTGCTATTGATCTGATAAGGGGGCAAGGGGCATGATGGATATCACCATCGTTTTTAAGATCGCTGGCATCGGTATTTTGACGGCGGTACTGCACAGCATCCTGAAATCCTTCGGCAAGGAGGATCTGGCCAATCTGGCGACGCTGGCAGGGCTGGCTGTAGTGCTTTTTATGGTCATCGATCTGTTGGCGGAGCTGTTTGATTATGTGCGCAGTGTATTTTTGCTGTATTAGCGATTGCAGGCTAAGGTGAGGAGATGAGGCGGATGGAGATCTTTCAGGTGGTAGGACTGGGACTGACGGCAGTGATCTTGCTTTTGGTGCTCAAGGAGCAAGGGAGCTCTTTGGGGATGTTGGTCACGCTGGCCTTCGGGGTCTTGATCTTCATACTCATTTTGGACAAGATCGGCGCGGTGCTGACGG
>CABVBB010000604.1 GCA_902496505.1 uncultured Peptococcaceae bacterium | reverse complement strand
TCATAACAACTGCAAAATTTACAGGTATAAATAATGGTGATATGCTTAAGGTGCTCGGAGCGATAAATTAACCTTCAAAGGGGGATTCAAAATGGGTACAACAAATGGAGCAGTATTTAAAACAAAAGAGATATTTGGATGGGTGCTGGCGATTTTGTGTGCGGCAGCTATCATGCTGGCCAATTCGAGCGGCGTACTGACGGAGCCGCAAGTCATTTTCTTGGCGATAACGGTCTTTTTCATTATTGTGACGGCCTTTGAACTGTTGGATAATTTTGTGATTGCTTTGCTGCTGCCGTTTTCTTATTTGTTTTTTAAGATCGCGCCGGCAGCGCAGGTGTTCAATGCTTGGGCAGGCAATATTCCATGGCTGATCCTTTGCGGCTTTGTCATCGCTAATGTTTTGAGTCGGATCGGTCTACTGAAACGTATCGTTTATTGGTGCCTGATCAAGACAGGCTGCGGCTATCGGGGCATTATCTTAGGCTTTGGTTTTGCAGGCATCATTTTGGAATTACTGACTGCCGGCAAATCCTATATCATCGTTCCCGCTTTGGCCTATGCGGTGTGCACCTCTCTCGATCTTGGCAAGAGCAAAGCATCAGCTGGTATTTTTCTGGCAACAGCCATTAGCTCCACAGCGCCGGGGTGGTTTTTGTATCTGCCCACAGGCATTGGTTATGTAGCGGCTATGGCCAGTCAGGTCACGCCAGTTCATGTGGATTATGTCACCTTTTTCTTGCACAATGCACCTTTCGTGCTCTTGTATTTTGCCTTGTTTTTCTTGGTGCCTGTGCTTTTCAAACAGGATGTGGCTATTGACGGCAGAGATGTCCTACAAAAGCAGCTGTCTAACCTCGGTGAACTGACCAAAGCGGAAAAACTGGGTGCCATCTTCTCGGTCTTTTTCATCCTGCTTTTATTGACGACCAGTCTGCATCATATCGATATCGTTTACATCTTTATCCTCTGGGCTTGCAGCTTGTTTATACCTAAGGTGGGCATCGGAGACATGGAGGACATCCGGCGGATCAATTTTTCGTTCATCCTGTTTGTCACGGGCTTTATCTCCATTGGCAGCGCTGCTACAGCAGTGGGGATGGGAGAAGTGCTGTCGCAGGCTATCACGCCGGTCATTGCGCAGGCGGATAATAGCGTCGTATTGTATGGCGGCGTTTTTATCCTAGGCTTCATCGTCAATATCTTTATGACGCCTTTGGCCGCTATTGCCAGTTTGGTCGTGCCGCTGACACAGATTGGCACCGATCTGGAACTGAACATTCTGCCGTTTCTGTATGTCTTCCTGGATGGTTTGAGTGAATTGGTATTTCCGTATGAGATCGCCAAATTCATGGTGTTCTATGCATATGGTTTGTTCACGCTGAAGGATTTTATGAAGCTTTTCAGCATCAAAGCAATCTTGGCGCTGGTATTTATTTTGGCTGTCATGCTGCCGTACTGGAACTTGATCGGCTTGATCTAAGCGGATAAGTTTGAGACAAATATGAGTATTACTTAGGAAAAGAGGAGAAGCGGAATGGGACATCCCCATATTTATCCCACAGGCACGACGCTGTACGTGCCGGAGAAATGTTTTAATGGTTATACGTTATTTCAGGCCAAGGAATTGGGCGCACTGCTTATTGACATGAATGGCCGTGAGGTCAAGTTGTGGAAGGATCTACAGGGCTTCCCTAATAAGCTGCTGCCTGGCGGACAGGTATTCGGGCACAGCGGTGAACGAGCCAAAGCCTTTGGTTCTCAGGATGATTTTGACCTTTTGCAGGTGGACTGGGAGGGCAATGTCGTTTGGAAGTTCGACCAGCTGGAATATATCCAAGATGGTGATGAGG
>CABVBB010000603.1 GCA_902496505.1 uncultured Peptococcaceae bacterium | reverse complement strand
CAGCAGTAAGGGTTTGATGAAGGGGACGGCGCCGGGAATATTTGGCCCGGAGGAAACGGTAGACCGCAGCACCTTGGCAGTGATTTTCTGGCGGATGGCTGGCGAGCCGTCGACTGAAGCTGAGGCGGCTTTTCAGGATGTGAGCCAAGAAAAATGGTATGCCCAAGCGGTGGCCTGGGCTGCTGAGCAAGGCATCATGACCGGGCGAAGCGCTGATGATTTTGCGCCAGAGGCTGCGCTGAGCAGGCAGGAACTGGCGGTGCTGCTATACCGCGTGTCTGGTGAAGGATCGCGCATTGCTGACGAGATGCTGCAGCAATACAGTGATAGTGAGCAGACGGCGCCGTGGGCCAGGGAGGCGATGAATTGGGCAGTCGCTAATGCGCTGTTGGTGGGACGCTCACCAGAGTATTTAGAGCCGCAGGAGAGTTTGACACGGGCAGAACTGGCTGTTGTGCTCATGCGTTATGGAGAATGGACTGATGATATAGCAGCAAAATAGACATGAATGTGTTTAGCATAACAAAAAAATGGAGTGAGAATGGGTCGATTCTCACTCCATTTATATATGGCCGGATCCTGTTTTTATTTTTGAGGCTCGGGCTCTTTTTCAGCAGCAGGGGCACCATCTAGGGCGGGGGCATTGGTGCCGCCGTCTGGGCAGCCTTTGATCTCTTTGTTGACGATGACGGCGATGAGGATGCCGATAGTGGTCTCGATAATGCGGTCGATGACGTAAAGTTCTGTGCTGGGGATCGTGCGGGCAAAATTGGTGACGACACTGAGGTAGACGACGCAGCAGATGGAGACAGAATCTTTTTTGTCGATAACGTTGCAGATGTAGATGGCGATGAGCATACTGAGCGGGATGACCAATAAATACGTATGCTCGTAATAAGGGATGTAGTCAGCGGCTTTGAGGATGATGAAGCCAAGGAGGCCGCCGATCAAAGTACCGATGAAACGGTTGATGCCGACGTCAATGGATTTTTCAGGCGTGGGCTGCATGCAGATGATCGCTGCAATAGCTGAGTAAAAGACATTATCGCCATGTAAGACGAGATCGACGAGAAAGCAGAGGAAGACGGCCAGAGATGATTTGAGCGCGCGCAGGCCGATTTTGTAATGGGTATTGAGCTTAGTCATTGCAACCTCCCTAAAGTGTTTTGTTTATTATAGTCCAAAAAAGGACGAAGAGGAAGCGGTTTATTAAAAAAATTTTTTTGTGTATCAGCGCTTGGGATTTCTGACGTATTTTACAAAGCATAGGTCAAGCAAATTGCTCGTAAAATAGTTGTTAAGGAGCTGATGATGGTGGAGTCACTGACGATTATCGTAAAAAAACGGCGCCAAGCGGCTATTAAACGGTATCTGGAGGAGCAGGGAGTGGAAGGCTGGTGGCTGGAGACGGGCGGTGAAAGGCTGGCTTTCCTGCCGCAAAATATACATTCAGAGCGTTTGCTGGCAGAGGTGGTGCTGGCGCTCATTTGGCTGGAGGAGGAGCGGCGGCTGCTCACTTGGGCAGAGGACAGCGTTTTTACACTGGATGACCGCTGGGAGCGTGTCAAATGGCAGCAGCGGGTCCGCAAGCGCTGCCTCGAGGAAGCGACGACGCTTTTTCGCGCTGTACGGCGTGATCTGCGTGCGCTCAATTGGCAGAAGCCTGTGCTGGACATCGCTGGTTTCACGGCCTTTGCTGCCCGCTCACTGCGCAGGCAGATGGCAGCCTTTGGCCGGGAGGAATGGCTGGCTTATCAAGATGAAAAAGAGCGGCTGGAATTTGCCGCTATCCTGGAAAGTTTCGTAAGGATGCAGGAGCCAGTGGTAGCGCAGGCCGATGTCTTGTGTAGGCG
>CABVBB010000602.1 GCA_902496505.1 uncultured Peptococcaceae bacterium | reverse complement strand
GGGCAGTTTGAGTGGTGTCGATGATCTCGACGGCGCTTTCTGCAAGCGCAAACAGCGTGCAGAAGCTTTTGGCCGCCTGCGGAGCATCCGGGACGACGATGCCGATCTGCAATAAGCGTTTCAATGTGGTCTCTGTCATGATCGAACCTCCTGACCTGGGAAATACAAGAAGTATAGATCCAAAGAGACCGCCGTCTCCTTGGATCTAAGTGATCAGCCTGTGATCAAAATGAAGGGAATGACTACCGCCATCAGAAGTGCTGCACCGTAGAGCATCAAGATACACGTGCCTTTATACACACTGGCGGAAGTCAGGGCGGGATTGGAGTGCAGCAGCGCGCCGGGCAGAGAGGCCGCAGGCGTCAAGTAAGCGACGAATACGCTGGATAAGGAGATGATCAAGGCTGCTGCGGTGATATTGACCGGGAAGCCATTGTTGTACATAGCGCAGGTCAGATTGATCATGACGAAGCAGACAGCGATATTGTTGCCGACATTGGTCAAGACGATGGTGGCTAAAGCCAAGACCAAGAGGAAGACCAGCGGATCAGCTCCGGCAAAGAGCGGCATGAGCAGGCCGGCCATCCAGCCGCTGATCCCCGTGGGCTCTGCGGTCAGCGCGCTGGAGATCAATAAGGCGACAGCGATCAGCATCAGCATATCCCATTGGAAATCGCTGGCTGCCTGACGCATATCCAAAATAGGCTTGCCCTCCGCCTTAAAGGCGATGATGAAGATCCACAAGACCACCATGAAGCCGATCACGCCGAGCTTGGTGTTCAGCCAGTTCAGCGCTGGCACACTGCCAGAGAGCATGCTGGCCAGGACTACGATGACGATGAAGAACACCACAGAGGCAGTGGCCAATTTTTGGCGAGTGTTCAGCTTGCTTTCCTGGGCGGGGAAAACGCTTTCCACATCCACTGAAGCCAGCTTGGAAAAATCGCAGCGGCAGAGTTTCATCAAAAGCGGCAGCGTGAGCATTTCCAGCGCGATCACGATAAGCATCAGCGCCATATACGTATTGTAGGAAATAGCCGTTTGGGTCAGCTGCATCATGGTGCCGCAGGTCATCAGGCTCCAGCCCATGAAGGGAAAGATCGACATGCCCGTTTGACCGGCCATCAAACAGCCGGCAAAGAAGAAATAGATCAGCTTATCGCCCTTTTCATAGCCGCAGCGTAAAAACATTTCCGCCATGATCGGCATCAAAGCAAAATATAAAAACCAGACTAAACCCACGATATTGCCCAAAACGAAGACCAAAATGAAGATCTCCAGCAAAAAGATCGGGCTTTTCTTGACCAGCTTAGAGCTCAGGAGCTTGGCAATGATCCAATCGCCGGCGCCGGATTGCTGAACGGCCATAAAAGCCAAAACGCCCAAGAGCATCATGAGGACGGTGCTGTTGCTGAACATGGCCACAAAGACTTCCGTACAAGTGCCGTAATCCGTCGTGGCCAGCATCACTGCGCCGCAGAGGCTGGGGATCAAGAGATTGATGAACGTCCAGCCATAGATCAGTCCGATAAAGATGCCCAAGACAGCCATGCCGTACGGTGTGACGCTGCCTGGAGGCGGGATGAAGCGAAAGCAAAACATGATGACGAGCATGAGGACAAAATGCAGGGGATAGGTATTCTTTTTTTTCGTTGTTTCTGCTGTCATGTCTTTTCACTCCTTGAAATAAAAAAATAATTGCTAAAAATCAAACAACTATATGAACAAGCTGTTCCGAAACGGAAGGCTGGTTTCTTGCAGAAAGGTATTTAAAATAGAATAGACTGCGAGGTCATTGTCATTGACTTCGCAGTCTATCCAGCCGTATTGAAGTCCTATATGAGACTATTATAA
>CABVBB010000601.1 GCA_902496505.1 uncultured Peptococcaceae bacterium | reverse complement strand
CAGATGATAGCCTTCATTGGTAAAAATGGGCTTGAACAAGGCAAAATGCACCGGCAGCATCATCGGTACCAAAATGGTATAGGTCTCTTTCATTTCTTCTGTAAAAATAACGCGGCCGGTCACTTCGTCCCGCAAAAGCTCAGTCATGATGGACACCAGCCTTTCTCTGCTGTTCGATAGCGGCAAATAAACTGCGCAGCCGGATCTTCACCGCACCTAAATTGTTGATCTCATCGATCTTGATCTGTGTATAGATATGATGCTTACGCTCCAAGATCTCCCTTACCTCATCAGTCGTCACTGCATCTAAGCCGCAGCCGAAAGAAACCAGCTGCACCAGATACATATCCTCCTGCTCACAGATATATTCTGCGGCATTATACAAGCGCGCATGATAGGTCCATTGGTTGAGCACATGCGTAAGCGGTTTATTCTCCCCTAAGGGCAGGGCATCCTCCGAAATGACCACTGCGCCAAAGCTTGTGATCAGCTGATCGATACCGTGATTGATCTCGGGATCGATATGATACGGTCTGCCGACCAAAACGACGATGGGCAGATGATGCTCTCTGGCGTAGCGGATGGCCTCCACGCCGTAGGCTTTGACCTGCTCCAGATAGCTTTGGTGAGCCGCCAGCGCCGCCTGCACGGCTTTGGTGATCTCCCGCTTGCTCACTTGATAATACGGCGCCAGTACCTGATGCATGGCCTTGGCAAAATGCTTAGGCTGATGGGGTCCCACGTATTCCATGATGAATTCTGCATCCTGCAGGGCCTTGACATTCGCCTTGAGCACTTCAGGATAATAGGCGACCACCGGACAATTATAATGATTGTCACTGATCTGCTCATCGAAATTATAAGCCAGGCACGGATAAAAGATCCGCTTGACCTGATGCTCCAGCAAATATTCGATATGGCCGTGCATCAGCTTAGCCGGATAGCAGACTGTGTCTGACGGGATCGTATGCTGACCTTTCAAATACAGACTGCGGCTGCCAAAAGGTGTATGCACCACTTCGATATCCAGTGCTGTGAAGAATGCCTGCCAGAAATGATAATTCTCATACATATTGAGCCCCAGCGGAATACCGATCTGTCCGCGGGAAGCCCCTTTTTGGCCAGGCTTCTGACTGATGAGCTGACGTTTGTATTTGTACGCATTGTACTCCTTGAGCGCCTCCTGGGCTACTGCTGGGCTGCTGGCCTTGACTGGCCGTTCGCAGCGGTTGCCCGCGATGAGCTCCTCTCCCTTGCTGAAGGTATTGATCGTCAACTGACAGTGATTGCCGCACAGCTGGCAGACGCGCGTGGACACTTGATGGGTAAATTGCGCAAGCTCCTGAGCATTCAGCACACCAGAATGGGTCAGGCCGCTTTTTTTGGCGTAGAGCGCCGCCCCATAAGCGCCCATCAGACCAGAGATCTGTGGCCGCACCACTTCGCCCTCGACTTCCATTTCAAAAGCGCGCAGGATGGAGTCATTCAAAAACGTGCCGCCCTGCACCACGATATTTTTGCCCAGATCTTCTTTGGAGTTGGCGCGGATGACCTTATACAGCGCGTTTTTGACCACACTGATCGATAATCCTGCTGAAATATCCTCGACACTGGCGCCTTCCTTCTGCGCCTGCTTCACGGAAGAATTCATAAACACCGTGCAGCGTGATCCCAGATCCACCGGATTTTTGGCAAAGAGCCCCAGCTTGGCAAATTCTTCGACCGAATAGCCCAAGGCACTGGCAAAGGTGGAAATAAACGATCCGCAACCAGAGGAGCAGGCTTCATTCAAAAAGATCGTATCGATGATATGCTGACGGATCTTGAAACATTTGATGTCCTGTCCGCCGATATCGA
>CABVBB010000600.1 GCA_902496505.1 uncultured Peptococcaceae bacterium | reverse complement strand
GTAGTAATAAAAACTGTAAAACAGATCATCTGGGAAGACCACGTCTTCCTCATAGCGCATTTCATCTTCTTCCTCGTCATATTCCTCTGACCACAAATAATTTTCCTTCAACAGATCAGAAAAATGCGCAAGCTGCTCAGCGTGCTCCATAGCATCACCCTCACGAAAACATTCCGCCATTACGCCAAAAAAGTCAACTAACTGCTCCACAGCAGATGCAGCGACCTCACTCGTCTCCATCTCCGAAACAGCCCGCTCGAAAATACGCACCAAGAATATCATGGCAAAAGGCGCTGCGTGCCAAAGCGTGCTCTGATGCTCAATACTGCTGGTAACGGCCTCCAGCGCCTCACTGACCGCTTCCTCATCCGCCATACCCCACAACTGCTTAAAATAGGTTGGAAAATCTGCTGCCCGACCGTAAGCTGTCGTCAATCTATGCCACGGCACATCATCGACCTTTAAATTTTCCATATACAGCTGATCCTCATCCATCGTTCTCTCTCCCTTATCTTTTCTCCAGCTCTACCTTCCCAGCACCCACAGCAATACTGCACAAAGCATGATGATCGCCCCTAGGATACTGGTATTGATCCGTGCGCCCTTTTCGCCAAAGTGCCGATAAACAGCCGCATTGAAGCCAAACGGCTTATGCCCGTTAGGGTCACAGGTCCACTTCCAATTAAAGATCCCGCCCAACAGAAACACCGCCCCTACCGCCAGCACAACCATCTGCCAATGCGCCTGCAGAAAAGGCAAGAGGCACTCCTCAAGCTCGGTATATCGATCGCTCATTTATTTCCCTCCCGCTGGCAGAGCATCACCTAAGCCCCCTCTCCATCCAAGATCATTTGCCGCTCTGCTTATGCTCTATGGATCGTCCCTTATCGTCTATCGTTTTTTCTGTTGATGAACTCGATAAAGGCAAACAAAATAGAGATGACCGTCAAGACTGCAACAATCAGTTCTGACATATTATTAGCATAATCCGCTTGTTCTGGCTGCACGATGCCTAGGGCCAAGAAATAGATACACCAGACAAAGCCCACGACCAACAATAGAAAGGTGAAATATTTTAAGAAGGCAGCAACTGCCGTTAAGAGTTTCTGCGTCGATGTAATGGCTTGCTGAGAGTAGGTTTTGCCTTTTTTGCGGTAGATGACCGCCTTGATCCCTCCGAAGACAACACCTATGATCAGACCTGCCGACAAAGCCAAACAAATATTAAATAGTATCTCCATCATCCTATGACGTCCTTTACTTTTTTAAGGTGTGCTTCAGTCGACCGTGCAAGCTTATTCCTCTTTCTCAAAGATCAGATCGATTTTTCTGAGACAGCCGTTAGCACTCATTTCTGTCGGGATCATCCCCATGTAAGCATAGCCTTGGCTGGCGTAGCGCTCAATAACATCACGATGTTCTGTACAGGAAGCCATGACCACATCTTTCATCTGATAAGTGATGCTGACGTATTCATACTTTTTCATCTCGTACTCCTCCTCAAATATCGTTCTATACTTTGCTGATCTCCTTCAGCCACTGCGCTGCCTGCCTGAACTCGTTGTCTTCCGGCGACATTTGCAGCACATAGTTGACCTGGCCCAGCAGGGTTTGGGCATAGCGCTTGAGACCGGCTTCACCCAGAGGCAGATACTCTGTATCACCGCTGTGGCGCAAGTGCTCTGCCAAGCCCCATTTGCGGCAGTAATAGAGCGTCTGCCGCAGCTGGCGGCGATAGGCACGGGTGGTCTGCACCTTTGCATTCACCACCACACCGGTCACCAACTGCCGCTGATGGCTAAAAGCCAAGCGGGTCTTTTGGCGATTGAGGGTCATGCCCAAGCGATGTAAGTACCGAGC
>CABVBB010000599.1 GCA_902496505.1 uncultured Peptococcaceae bacterium | reverse complement strand
GACTTTTGCCCGCAAGTTTGCTCGTGAGCTGAAGCCCAAAGCTATCGTGGCCATTGCCTGTGAACGGGATCTGACCAGCGGCATACAAGATCTGCAAAAGATCCCTGTGGTAGGGGTATTGAATGAACGGCCGAACGGTCCTTGCTATAATACGACAGTCCAGCTGTGCAAAGTGCAGCAGGCTATCGATTATCTGATCAAACAAGATTCCGATGAAATTGTCCAGTAGAGACGATTGAAATGATAAAAGGAGGAACACATCATGTGGTTTTGGGACCCTACGATGATCATTGTAGTACCAGCTTCGATCTTGTCGATGTATGCGCAGGTCAAGGTCAATTCAACGTTTAATCACTATTCTAAGGTGCTTTCCGCACGAGGTATGACGGGCGCAGATGCTGCGCGGTATATTCTGAACAAAAATGGGCTGTATGACATCCCCATCGAGCGGGTAGAAGGCTACTTAAGCGACCACTACGACCCCAGAACGCGCGTCGTGCGGCTGTCGCCGGGCGTATATGGCAGCTCGTCTCTGGCAGCTGTCGGTGTAGCTGCGCATGAGGTCGGTCATGCTATCCAGCACGACAGCGGCTATCTGCCGCTTTACATCCGCAATACCGTTATCCCGGTCACACAGATCGGTTCCTATCTGTCCATTCCGTTAGTGATCTTAGGCGTGATCTTGGGCAGCAAACCGTTCGTGGAATTCGGTATCATCCTCTTCACAGCCATCGTTTTCTTCCAGCTGATCACGCTGCCTGTGGAGTACAATGCCAGCCACCGGGCGATCGACACTTTGGGCGGTGAAGGGATATTATCCGCGCAGGAACTCAAAGGTACGCGCAAAGTACTTAATGCCGCTGCCCTTACCTACGTCGCAGCTGCTGTGATGGCAGTCTTCCAGCTGCTCAGACTGTTGGTGATCTCGGGAGCTATTGGAGGAAGCGATGACTAAATGGACGGCCAGAGAAATGGCTTTACAGGTCATTTATCAAGTGAATGAAGAACAGGCTTATGCTAATTTGGCCTTAGATAAAATGATGGCCAAGGCGCCAGAGATGGAGGGCCGGGATAAAGCCCTGACCACCGAATTGGTCTATGGCAGCATCAAATATCGCGGACGCTTGGATTGGGTGCTCAATCGCTACGCTAAGCCCAAAGTCAACCAAATGGATCCCTGGATCCGCAATATCCTCAGAGAAGGGCTCTATCAGCTGATGTTTTTGGATAAGATCCCACCCTCGGCAGCGGTCAATGAAGCAGTCGATCTGGCGAAAAAATACGGTAAACGCGGTTCGGAGAAATTTGTCAACGGCGTGCTGCGCAGTGCTCTGCGAGGCATGGATGAATTGGCTTATCCGCACCGCGGTAAGCAGCCAGTCGGCTATTTATCCGTGACTTATTCTTTCCCAGAGTGGGTCATCCAGAGATGGTACAGAGCATATGGCCTCAAAAAAGCCGAAGCATTGTGCCAGTATTTCAATGCACCAGCGCCTTTGTGGATACGGGTGAATACCCTCAAGATGACACCGGAAGCGCTGGCCAAGGAACTTGAAGCGCAGGGCATCGCGACAACAGTCAGCGCCCATATTCCTGAAGGACTGCGCATCGACAGTCCAGTCAATATGCATGAACTGCCTCTTTTCCAAGACGGCTGCTTTACCGTGCAGGATGAAAGCTCTATGCACGTCGGCCGGGCGGCAGCGCCTCAGCCGGGGCAGCGGGTGCTGGACGTGTGCAGTGCGCCGGGCGGCAAGACCACCCATATGGCGCAGCTGATGCAAAATGACGGCCAGATCGTGGCCTGTGATATCCATCCGCACCGTTTGGAGCTTATCGCCGCCAACTGTAAGCGGCTGGG
>CABVBB010000598.1 GCA_902496505.1 uncultured Peptococcaceae bacterium | reverse complement strand
GGGGTTGGTCGACTTGGCGATATTATCGCGCATAGCCGTATCTGCTGTGATATTTTTCAGGTTGTAATAATCCATGACACCCAGCTTGCCTTCTCTCAAAGCATAAGCCATTGCCTCTGGCACGGACGCTTCTGCTTCCACGACCTTGGCTTTCATCTCTTGGACTTTGGCGCGCATTTCCTGTTCCAAAGCCACAGCCATGGCCCGTCTTTCCTCAGCCTTAGCCTGAGCGATGTTTTTATCTGCCTCAGCTTGGTCGATCTGCAATTCCGCACCAATGTTTCTGCCTACATCCACATCCGCGATATCGATAGACAAGATCTCGAACGCTGTACCAGCATCCAAGCCCTTGCGCAGAACGGTCTTGGAAATGTTGTCCGGATTTTCTAAGACGTCTTTGTGATTTTCCGAGCTGCCGACGGTAGAGACGATACCTTCGCCGACACGGGCGATGATGGTCTCTTCACCAGCACCACCGACTAAGCGGTCGATGTTGGCCCGCACAGTTACACGGGCAGTCGCTTTGACCTGAATACCGTTTTTAGCCATGGCCGCAATGACTGGTGTTTCAATGACCTTCGGCGTGACCGAGACCATCACGGCTTCCTTGACGTCACGACCGGCTAAGTCGATAGCAGCTGCTCTGGAAAAATTCAGCTCAATGCCTGCACGCTCAGCAGCGATCAAAGCATCGATAACTCTGTCGACATTACCACCGGCCAGGAAATGAGCCTCCAGCTGTGCTGTATCCATTTCAATACCTGCTTTGACTGCCTTAATCAACGGCATGACGATCTTTTGCGGCGGTACCCGTCTCAAGCGCATACCGACCAAGTTGAACAAACCCACCTTGACGCCTGCCGCCAAGGCCGAGATCCATAAGCCCACTGGTACGAATCTGAAAAATACCAGCAGAATGATGATGATCAAAAGCATGACGATGATCAAACCACCTAATTCCATTCATTCTCCTCCTCATATTGGGTGCTGGGCCATATGCCCTCACCCTTATTTTTTATCCTCAAGCTCCGAAACGATCAGCCAAGTGCCATCGATGCCGACGACCTTGACGCGCGCTCCTTGCTCAATGAAATCGCCTCTGGTGACTACATCCAAACGGGTGCCGTCCTCCAGTTCCATCGTTCCTGCCGGGCGTAATACTGTAAGCGCAATACCTTCCGCACCTACCCGGTCGTTGAGAGAAATATCGCGGGCAATATAGCCCTTCTCTGTTGTCTGCTGCTCCTTGACGGTCAGCTTATCAAAAAACTTGCGCTTGCTCATCACCTTGATCACGATCGGCAATAGGATGATCGCCACCCCGATGACGATAGCGGAATACTTGATCGCTGTCGCCACGTCCGGCGTCGTCAAAAAGATGCTGCCGACAATAGAGCCGATGCCTAGGATGCCGAAGATGCCAAAGCCCGGCACGAATATCTCCACGGCACAGAGGATGAGCCCCAGCAAGAAGAGCAAAAGCGCGATCCAGCTTGCCATACCTGCTATCATATGTCCTCCAAAATATAGACCTAAAAGTATGATCCCCATGATGGCAAAGATGCCAATGCCTGGTGTGAAAAACTCCAGGATCAGACAAACGATGCCCAGCGACAATAAGATCGGCGCTACCATAGGATCCGTAATAAATCGCGTGATGCGCTCGCCCATGGTGATCTGTCCATCAATAATCTCTGCATCACTCATGCCCAGATCAGACAGCAGCTCATCCAGATCGTTCACCAGATAGTCACACATGCCCAAGTCATAAGCCCTCTGCGGTGTCAGCGTCAACAATTCGCCTGCTTCCACGATGCCTTCGATGGCAATATTGCGATCGACGAAAGCCTTGGCGATCTCTGGATCAC
>CABVBB010000597.1 GCA_902496505.1 uncultured Peptococcaceae bacterium | reverse complement strand
CGTGCCAAATTTGCAGCGGCAGGCTGTCCAGATCCTATCGAAACGGTTTGGGGGTGCGGCTACAAATGGCGAAAGTGATCAAGCCGCTACGCGATTGGCCGCTGCGGAGCAGCTTTGTTTTGTATATCATCGCCTTTTTGCTCATGGCGCTGTTTCTGGGCGGTCTGACCCAATATGCTCTGGAAAAAGCCAGCAAGGAGATCCAATCAGGTTACAGCACGGAAAATGAGCGCTATTATTTGACCACAGCAGAGGGAGAACGGCTGGGTGAGGGCGTAGTGATCTACACCGATCCTGTGTCTTATACAGCCGAGGATGAACGGCGGCTGGCATTTTACGCCACACTGTCTAACAGCTGCAGCATCGTTTATGTCACAGCAGCCATTCTTTTGGCAGCAGCACTTTTTTATCGCAACAAACTACAGCGGCCGCTGGCTGTTTTGGAAGAGGCAGCGGCCAAGATCAGCGCTCAGGAGCTGGATTTTAAGATCAGCTATGCTGCGCAGGATGAGATGGGCAGATTGTGCCGCTCTTTTGAAGAAATGCGGCAGGCCCTATGGCAGAACAATCATCTGATGTGGCGGCAGATGGAGGAACGGCGGCGGATCAATGCGGCATTTGCCCATGATCTGCGCACACCGCTGACCGTGCTCAAAGGCTATGCCGATCTATTGCTTCTGGAGGAACAGCCTTCTGGCGCCATGGTCCAGGAGACAGCGCGGACTATGGCAGCGCAGGTGGAGCGGTTGGAGCGATATACCCAGACCATGAGCGGTCTGCAAAAATTGGAGGATCTGGTGCCTGCACCTGGAAGCTGCCGCACAGCCGCGCTCTTAGAAGCATTGCAGCAGTCAGCGCAGATGGTGTGTGAGCAGGCCGAGCTCCAACTGGCTTTTCAAACGCAGGTAAGCTCGCCTCAGCTGGCAATAGATGGGACATTTTTGCAGCAGACAGCCGAAAATCTGCTGGCTAATGCCACACGCTTTTCTCGCACCTCACTTAGCGTCACGGTGGCTGAAACAGAAGGGGATGTGCGGCTGCGCATAGAGGACGATGGGCCAGGATTTTCAGCAGAAGCACTCAAGCAGGCGGCGCAGCCGTACTTCACGGAGGAACGATCAACTGGTCACGAAGGGCTGGGGCTTTATGTCAGCCGCCTGCTCTGTGAACATCACGGCGGCTATTTGACCATTTCTAATGGTGCCTGGGGCGGCATAGTGGAAGCCGTTTTTGCTAAAAACAGTGCAGAGTAGAGAAAAAGTTGAAAAGGCTTCGCTATACTTTGCAGCAAGGAGATGAGATATCTCCAGCGAAAAAGGAGGCAGAAGCTGTGGAACTTATTGCAGAACAAGTGGCTAAGACTTTTGGCCGTAAGCAGGTGATCAGTGGGGTCAGCCTGACGCTGCGGCCGGGACTCTATGGCCTGTTAGGCGCTAATGGCGCTGGCAAGACGACACTTTTGAAAATGCTGGCGGGATCATCCTCGCCTACCAGCGGCAAGATCTTTTGGAATGGCAGACCACTTTCGGAGTGGGGCGGTGCGTATGCCGCCAGACTGGGCTATCTGCCGCAGCAATTAGCTTTTTATCCCGATTTTACAGCGGAAAATATGCTGCGCTATCTGGCCTTCGTCAATGGCGTGCCGCAGACTCAGCTCAGTAAGCGCTGCCGAGCGGCTTTAGCAGCGGTAGGGCTGGAGGATAAACGACAGCACAAGGTCAAATCGCTTTCCGGCGGTATGAAGCAGCGGCTGGGCATTGCGCAGGCCATTTTAACTGAGCCGGATATCCTGCTCTTGGATGAGCCCACTGCTGGGCTCGATCCCAAGGAGCGGGTACGCTTCCGCAATCTGCTGACCGCCTACGCCCGCGAAC
>CABVBB010000596.1 GCA_902496505.1 uncultured Peptococcaceae bacterium | reverse complement strand
TGCCCGCCAAGGTGACTGATACTTTTCATCCGCCCGCTCATCGCCAATGCGCATCTCCGCATCGCCCAGCGTACTGCCCGGCGTCATGGCGATCTGGTCACAAGCCAGCGCGATATACGCTCCCGCTGAGATCGCCTGATCCTCCACCAGGGCGATCGTCGGGATCTGCGTCCCATAAATGATGCGCTTGATGTCCTGCGCTGCGTCCACCCGACCGCCCGGCGTATCCATCTTGATGATGATCAGATCCGCCTTTTCCTCCTCAGCGATCTGAAAATTACGCTCCAGATAAGCTGACAGTCCCATCTCCACGTTATTCTCTAACGGGATGACCATGACCTTTTGCTGTGCGCCGTACGCCTGAAACGGCATCAACATCAGCAGACAGAGGATGAGTCCTATAAAAATACGGCGTTTTTTCTGCACGTGCACGCCATCACCCCTTTCAATTCCTGACTTATCATTATTATACCATAACCCTCGAAGAATAAAACAAGGCCAGCCGTCAAATCTTTTCCTCTGCCAGTATCTCCTCCAAAAGCACCGCCCGCACAAACGCGCCCTCACAGCCATCCAGCTTCAGCGGCAGCGCCGATAAAAAATACCAGCCCTCTTCTGCCTGTGATAGATCCAGATTTTCCAGTATAGCGACCGGCACCTGCAAAAATGTTTGATGGATCTCTGCTTCATTGTCCAAAGGCCCCACAGACCAGGCGTCCGTGCCCACGGTCCGTACCCGCTGCTCGATCAGATACTCTGCCGCTTCCTTGGTGAAATAACACTGACCGCCGCCCTTGATCAACAGCCGGCGGCAGCCCGAAGGGATCCGCTCTCGCAAAAGCTCCGCTGTGATCGCCTCCGCTGTCCATTCCAGCACATAGCAGGCACCAATATAGTGTTCCAGCGGCATCTCTGTGATATCCACAGGCGAAGGCAAATAATGACTAGGTGCGTCTGCATGCGTAGCTGTATGCACCGAAGCCTGCACGATGGTCTCATCAAAGCCATCCTGCTCCCGTCTCGCCGCTAAATGAAGCTCAGGCGTCATACTGCCAGGATATAACGGCGCCTTCAGCAGACTGCGGGTGATATCAATAATTTTGATCATGATCTCCTCCTTATAAGGTTGACTTCTACATAAGACTACAGATTCCTTGCCCTGTCTAAAAAAATTTACAAAAAGAGCGCCTTGTCAACCTTTTTCAGCACTCAGCCCTCCTTTTTGAGATAATCTAACCGTTCCTCACCGCAGGCATACTCTAACAGGCTTGCTTCGTCGAGCACTGCTAAGTCTTCCTCTGTACGGCTCAGACATTGTTGATCACACAGGGCCAGGATGATCTTATTCACCGTGATGCGATGCATTCCCAAATAACGGGCGATCTCTGAACTGTTGAAATGCTTATCCAAAACTTTGGTCTGGGCCGTCCTTCTGCTGTTTTCCAAAATAAAGCTGCAGACCCGGCTGGCCGCCTGGCCCTTTTGCTTAGCGTGAAAATTGGCGTCTAAGTGATCATAGCTGCTCAGGGCCATAAAGAGCAGCTCATGCAGTACTGAGGGATAACGTGATAAAAATTCCAAAAAATCTTTTTTGTAGTAGATCTTATGACAAACGCAGGCTGTCTTAGCCACAAAGTTTTTGTCATAGATGACCACTGGAGAATACAGATTCAATGCACCCAAAAGACAATAGACACTTTGATCGGCTGAGCGCTCATCATAAATGATCTCATCGCCTTTGAGTGTATACTTATTGCGCACACAGCTGCCCTGCGCCAGATAATAAATATATTCCACTGCCTGCCCCTGTCGAACGATATAGGCATTTTTGGCAAAGATCTGCTGCGGAAACGTCAACAGATAATCGATGGCTTCCTGCT
>CABVBB010000595.1 GCA_902496505.1 uncultured Peptococcaceae bacterium | reverse complement strand
CGCCATTTCTATCCTGCAGAAGAGTGGCATCAGAATTATCTGGCAGCCCATCCCGGCGGCTATTGTCACCTAGATCGGCGTCAAGAACAGCTGGCCATCGCCAAGCTCAAGGCCAAACAGTCTATCCTGCGCGGCTCCTATCCGCGGCCTGCTCAGGAAGAGTTGGCGCAGCGCCTGACGCCGCTGCAATATAAAGTCACTCAAGAGAAGGCTACGGAACGCCCCTTTGCTAATCCCTACGCTGCACAGTTTGAGCGGGGCATCTATGTCGATATAGTTACTGGCGAGCCGCTGTTCCTCTCAGATGATAAATTCGACGCCGGCTGCGGCTGGCCCAGCTTCGCGCGGCCCATTTTGCCGCAGGTGATCACAGCGGCAGCAGACCAAAGCTTCGGCATGCAGCGGACAGAAGTGCTCAGCCGACAAGGCGGCAGCCACCTGGGCCATGTCTTTGACGATGGACCACAAAGGCGCGGCGGTCAGCGCTACTGCATCAATAGCGCAGCACTGCGTTTCATACCCTATGCTGAGATGGAAGCAGCAGGTTATGGGGAATTGAAGTGCCTTTTAGAGGCGTAAAAAAAGCAGCTGATGTTAGATAAATCCTAACGTCAGCTGCTTTTTAAGGTTGTATTCAGGTGTTGGTCAAGACCATTTCGTCATAGAGCAAGGCTTGCTGGATATCTTTGAGGGTCTTGGCAGATATCTGGTTTTGTTCCAATAGCGTTTGCAGAGCGTCTCGTTTGTATTGATTGGCGGTTAGGCGGACGCTCTGCTGGGCAGCGGCAAAAGCGGCATCCTTGCCTGAGGCGGCAGCCCAAAAGGCCGTGTATTGATTGAAATACTGGATAATATGCAGCGCTTCTCGTCGATTGGCAGCGGTGGTCAGCTGTTGGAGCTTTTGCACAGCGGCCTGACGGCCAGCCGATAAGAGTTGGTGAAAAGCGGTGATCTGGTCTTGATGGACAGAGAGAGCCTGCTGGAAGCGCGCACGTTTTTCTGCATCAGCCAGAACACGTTTGAGCTGATGTATATAGCGGTAGACATGCAGCTTTTTGCGCCAGGAGTGTTCCACGCGGCTGAAGGAGTGGGCTAAAAAGAGCTGATAGCCTTCCAGCAGAGTGGGTGAGAATTGCTCTTTGGCCGCTAATTCAGCAGCCTCTTGATAAGCGGCGATATTGGCCTGATGGAAAAGATCAGCCAAGACCGTTTGATCGATCGCTGTCAAAGTATGATTTTCTGCGGCGGCCAGCTGAGCCAGCAGTTCTTCAATAATGGGCTGGGCAGCAGGAGATTTTTCTGACTGCATCCTTTCCAGCGTCTGCTCCAAGATCCAGCAGTAAGCGTCGCTGACAGAGAGCGTAGGCGCGGAGGCTGGAGAGGCAGGTTCGCGCAGCAGGCGCGGCAGGCAGATGGAGGCGATCAAAAGGCTGAGCAGGATGACCTCTGAGGCCAGCGCCAAGACAGTGTCACGCATAGGAAAAGGGCTGCCGTCCGGCATGAAATAAGGCAGAGACAAGGCTGTAGCTAAGGTAAACGTCCCGTGGATGCCGCAGGTCGCGGCGATCACGGCATAGCGCAGGCGGCTTGCTGCGGGCTGAGCAGGCTGCGCAGGGATGATGTAAGACAAGAGATCGTGCGGCGGTGCTTCAAATTTGGGATACCAGAGGTAGGTCCAGATCAGGCGCACAGCGAAGAGAATCGCCGTGATGACGAGCGCAGCCGCAGTGATCGCAGGAAAATAAGCTTCCTGCCACAGGGTACGACAGACGTTAGGTAAGAGGAAGCCTAACAATACGAAGACCAGGCCGTTTAAAACATAGCTCAGGACAGACCAAGTATTGTCTGTGACCAGCTGCAGGCGAGTAGTCGTTTTTTCCA
>CABVBB010000594.1 GCA_902496505.1 uncultured Peptococcaceae bacterium | reverse complement strand
GCACCCGTTTGATGTCGGGATTGGTGGCCATGGGCACATGGACGATCATGTCGTGATAGATGAATTCATCACGCTCAGTGACCATCATGAATCCATCCAGCGTCATGATGCGCCCAAATTCCAGCGAGTCAAAAATATCGATGCGCTGAAAGCGGCTTTGGTGGGTATAGACTTGGCGATCCACTTTGACAGAAAAACGGACATTTGGCGAATGATTTTCAGTAAACCACAGTTCCAATGATCAGCCCTCCACAATTTTGATGGTATTTAAAGTGATATCCTCCGTGCCGGTCAAGAGACAGCCCTTTTCCGCCGCGTAAGCGATATAGTCGATGATCTGGTCAGTGATGCGCTCGCCCGGCGCCAGCACAGGGATGCCCGGCGGGTAGCACATGACGAATTCCGCTGCGGTCTTGCCGCTGCTTTCGCCTAAGGGCACGAAGCGGTGCTGACCATAAAAAGCCTCCTGCGGCGGCAGGACCACCTGCGGGGTGATGTATTCCGTATTGAGCATGCCGGAAGGGTCTTTGGCGTAGCGGCGCTTGATCTCGTAAAGCGCAGAGACCAGCCGTTCCACCATGAGTTCATTGTCGCCCACTGAGATGATGGCCAAAATATTGCCGATGTCGCCGAATTCGATCTGGATGTCGTATTCATCCCGCAGGATGTCGTAGACTTCGATGCCTGCCAGACCGATATTGCGCGTATAGATCGAGAGCTTGGTGCGGTCAAAGGCATGCACGGCAGGATCTGCGGTAAGCTCGGTGCTGTAGGCATAGTAGCCGCCGATCTTATTGATCTCCGTACGGGCGTATTCCGCTAATTCCAGCACTCGGGCGAAAATTTCCTGACCGCGGAGCGCCAGATTGCGCCGCGAGATATCCAAAGACACCATCAAAAGATACGACGCGCTGGTGGTCTGCGTCAGACAAAGGGTCTGCCGGATGTGGCCGGGATTGATGCCCCGAGAGAGCAGAAGCGAGCTCTGCGTCAGCGAACCGCCGGTTTTATGCATGCTGATAGCGGCCATATCGGCGCCGAGCCGCATGGCCGCCGGAGGCAGTCCTTCGCCGAAATAGAAATGCGTCCCGTGGGCTTCATCAGCCAGCACTTTCATGCCGTGGGCATGAGCAATGGTGATGATGGCGGCCAGATCAGAGCAGATCCCATAATAGGTGGGATTGTTGACAAAGACAGCCTTAGCGTCAGGATTGGCCTCGATGGCGGACTGGACATCAGCGGCGGTCATGCCGAGAGCAATGCCCAGCTGATCATTGGTGCCCGGATTGACATAGACCGGCACTGCGCCGCAGAGCACCAGCGCATTGATAGCGCTGATGTGCACATTGCGGGGCATGATGATCTTGTCGCCGCGCTTGCAGACGCTCATGACCATCCCCTGCACAGCAGCCGAGGTGCCGCCCACGATGAAGAAGGCGTTTTCTGCGCCGAAGGCTTCGGCAGCCAAGGCCTCGGCATCTTTGATGACCGAGGTGGGGTGAGCCAGATTATCCAAAGGCTTCATGGAATTGACATCCACAGCCAGACATTTTTCACCCAAAAACTCCCGCAGTTCGGGATTGCCTTTGCCCTGCTTGTGGCCGGGAACGTCAAAGGGCACGATGCGGTTTTTCTTGTACTGGGTGAGGGCGTCCATGAGGGGCGCTTTTTTTTGTGAGAGATGCGTCATTCTAACCCCTCCTTAGCGGCCTTCATATATATTCATTCCGCTGAATATCTCGATCATTTCCCGACGGAGATTGTCGGATATCTCCAGCCGCTGTCTGGGCGGCAGTTCATAAGAATCCGTGTTGAAGAGATAATTCTGCAGTTCTATTTCTTTGATGAGCATTTTTGTATGAAACATGTTTGCCTGATACACATTGATATCCAT
>CABVBB010000593.1 GCA_902496505.1 uncultured Peptococcaceae bacterium | reverse complement strand
ATGAATATAGTTTAAATAAATCACATTTATTTTACAAACAGTTTAATCTTTTCAGCATCCACCGTGGTAATTTCTACTTGTGACGACAATTTTCGACTTGTAAAACTGTAAAAAAGAAGCGAGTACGATCCAGAAAAATACTCTGCATTATAGCGTACTCGCTTGATCAACTGAATTTAGAACGTTTCTGTTAGGATCTGATACATCGGCGCCCCTTCACATTCCTTCGGCATCCGCACGCCGCCAAGCACCGCCACCGTTGGCGCCACATCTACCTGACGCAGCATGCGGGCTACTCTATAGCCTGCTTTGATACCAGGACCGGCAGCGATAAAAATGGGCGAGACAGACGTTTCTTTAGCGCCTAATGTCGTGGACAGGGAGTCAGCATGGTCATAGTTGTAGCCTTCGGCGGTAAAATAAATGATATCGCCGCATTCTGGCCCGCCCATACCGAGCAAAGCAGCGTCTTTATTGCGCAGGGCCAGGGCTACTACGCGCTTGCCGGTATCAGGATGCTTATAACCATACAGCGCCGTCATGACCTCTTCCTCGACCTCGTATTGGTCTTCTGGTTCAACGATACCGTATTTGTCGCGGCCTTTGACATTGATATAGATGTCGTTTTCGCGGATAGCGATCGCTTTGGTCTTGCTCCAATCGATCTCCCGCAGTTCATTGCCATTTTCGTCAGTTTTAAGCGCCGTAAAACCCAATTCCTGCATGATGCGGACATTGACGCCCAGGATATCGCCCAAATAGGTGGGCAGATTGACCGGGCAGACCTGCGCATGGTCAGAGACTAAAAGCACTGTCCAGCCTTCATCCAAAAGGTGCATGAACTGACCAATGTAATAATCGGTCTGCAAATAAACATCCTCCACAAATTTTTCATAGACAGACTCAGGCTGCTTGTTCTGGCCTTTGTCCACGAGGAAATGAACGAACTTATGCATTTCCAAGTCAACATTGTGGAAGTGAGAGAAAACGATCTCAACGCCTTCGTTTTCGATGAGGTAATTGATGCTCTTGGCCTGCCAATCAGCGATCATATACCAGTTATCCAAGGTGCATTCGGTGACCAGATCCGCATCATGCTCACCGATCTGGGTCGTCGGTACGGGATAGCCCACATTGTTCACGATGCGCTGGTATAAGGCTTTGGGATGAAAGACGGCATCATTATGGATATCCATAGCGGCAGAGACCCAGATCTTGAGCTCGCTGCCATCTTCCTTCAGTCTGAGCAGCTTGATGTTGCGCACCACATCGTATTCTTTGTCATCGCGCAGAGCGATATCGTGCACGTAGGGGGTCAATTTGCCAATTTCTAAGATGGCGATAGGCTCAGCATCTTTTTTGGAGTGGTAGACAGCTACGCGATCATAAACGCCCGCTTCATTGATCCAGATCTGACAAGGGCGCCGCAGGAAACCGCTGCTCAAGAGCATGGTGAATTCTTTGGCTTTCTCTGGTGCTTCCGCCCAGCCGCTGGCCGGCTTGATAGGCGACTGAACGATATCGATCGGCAGATCACCGCTTTTGGAACCTTCTCCTTCACCCAACAGCAAAACGTGAATATCAGGGGCGGTCATGGCCGCTTCCAAATCAAAGGCATCGTCTTTGGTGGCCTGCAAGTCTGTGATCACACAGGGGGCACTGACATCGCCTGTCACGCGGTTCAGATAAGTGACTTCTTTAACCGTTTCGCTGGCCCCTAAAATAAATTCGTTTTCGACCTGATTGGTCCCCATGCCGACGCTGCCGGGGCTGGTGCCGTCGACGACATACAGATTAGGGCTTTCGGAGGTTGGCGGCCAAGAAGAACCGGGCCAATGCCAGACCAAGGTTTTTTTGTTGGCTTCTTCAGCAAAGACATTCCACAGAGGTTCCGC
>CABVBB010000592.1 GCA_902496505.1 uncultured Peptococcaceae bacterium | reverse complement strand
TGCTTCCCGAGGAAATGGCTGTGGAAGCGACAGCCCTCGTCCGAGTGAATGGCCGGACTGGCGTGGAGATGGAAGCACTGACAGCGGTCAGCATGGCGCTTTTGACTATTTATGACATGTGCAAGGCTATTGATAAGACTATGGTCATCGGGCCGATCGCCCTCGTGCAGAAATCGGGCGGCAAAAGCGGCACCTTTATCAATCCAGACTATCGTTAAAAAGGAGGGGAAAGCTGATGCTGGATCAATATGGACGAACCATCGATTATGCGCGCATCTCCATCACAGACCGCTGCAACCTGCGCTGTCGGTATTGTATGCCGGAGGAAGGGGTAGAGCAGCTGCGCTGTCAGGATATATTATCCTACGAGGAGATCGTCAGAGCGGCTGAGATCATGGCTTCATTAGGTATCCGCAAAATCAAGATCACCGGCGGTGAGCCGTTGGTGCGCAAGCAGGCGCCTGAGCTGATCAAGCAGCTCAAAGCCGTCAAAGGCGTCGAGCAGGTGACACTGACGACGAATGGCGTGTTGCTCGCCGAGCAGGCGGAAGCCTTGCTGGCGGCCGGTATAGATGGCATCAACATCAGCTTGGATACCCTGGAGGCGCAGGCTTTTGCTCAGCTGACCCGCCGAGAAGTGCTGCCGCAGGTGCTGGCAGGCTTTGAGAAGCTGATGGCGCTGGGTTATGCGGCGGTGAAGATCAATTGCGTGCCTTTGGCTGGCGTCAATGAGGATCAGATCTGCGCGTTGGCGGCACTGGCCAAGAAGTGGCCTGTTGCCGTGCGTTTCATCGAGCTGATGCCGCTGGGGCTGGGCAAAGCTTACCAAGCCATTGACCAAGATACAGTAAGGGCACAGCTGGCAGACTGTTTTGGGCCGCCCAAGCCTTGGTCCGGTCAGATCGGCAATGGTCCGGCGCAGTATGAAACGTATGCGGGGTTTGCTGGGCAGATCGGCTATATCGGTGCGCTGCATGACAAATTCTGCGCCTACTGCAATCGGGTGCGGCTAAGCGCGTCAGGCTATCTGAAGCTTTGTCTGCAGTCTGATGTAGGCGCGGATATCCGACCTTGGCTCAAGGCGGGCGTGACGATGGCGGCGGCTGGCGAGGCGATCCGGCAGATCATTTACCATAAACCCATGGAGCACCATTTTGAGCAGGCAGAGGAAGGGGATCATGCTGAGACAAGGAAGATGTTTCAAATCGGCGGTTGAGAGAAAGGGGCAGAAAAATGGGTAGGATCGAAGCAGTATGTATCAGTGAGGCCAAGGGCGTGCAGAAGCATAGCGTTGCTCAAGGACGATTACAGGCTGAGCACGGCTTAGTAGGAGACGCGCATGCCGGGAAGTGGCACCGTCAGGTGAGCTTGCTGGCGAAAGAGCAGATCGAAGCCTTTAAAGAGCGGGGCGAAGCGGTCATCGAAGATGGTGCCTTTGGCGAAAATCTGGTCGTTTCCGGTTTGGACTTGGCCAGACTGCCAGTTGGAACACGCTTATCCTGCGGTGAGGCAATTTTGGAGGTCACGCAGATCGGCAAGGAGTGCCATCAGGGCTGTCAGATCCGTCAAGTGATGGGCGACTGCATCATGCCCAGAGAAGGCATCTTTACCCGCGTTCTCCGCGGCGGGACAGTAACAGCAGGCGATACGATAGATATTCTTCAAGCATGAGAAAGAGGGGGCGGACAAGATGTATCAGGCAGCGATCATTACAGCCAGTGACAAAGGAGCCAGCGGCAAACGACGAGATGAAAGTGGTGCGGTCGTTCGTCAGATGCTGGAGGAGGCAGGATACGCTATCCACAGCCAGCTGCTTCTGCCGGATGAACGGGAGCAGCTGGCAGAAGCTATGCGCCAGCTCTGCGACCACGATGCAGTGGATCTCATCATCACCAC
>CABVBB010000591.1 GCA_902496505.1 uncultured Peptococcaceae bacterium | reverse complement strand
TGGTGCTTCTGTTGATCGGCATCATGAATTTTATCAATACCATGATCGTCAGTGCCACGGGTATCGGCTCGTTTGCGTTGTTGTATGCAATCTTAAAACAGTCCGTTCCGTATGCAGCGTTCACCTATCCCTTGACACCGCTGTTTCTCACAGCAGGTGTTAGTTTTTGTGCCGTAGGCTGATGGTAGACATGATCATGTTGGTGTCGATCAAGTAAAATCAAGTTGTCAACTGACAGATGACAAAGCTGGACAATTCAATGATAAGATTATTTTATTTGATGGCTGTGCACGTTATAATGAACATGTTAATTAAAGGAGCAAGAATGAAGTGAGGAGGATGAACATGAGCAGCAAAAATAAAGTGCTTGTCTTAGGCATCGATGGTATGGATCCCATGATCACTAAAAAATATTTGGAAAAAGGGGTCATGCCTAATTTACAAAAAATTGTTGAGCGTGGTGCACAGCGGGAAGATTTGGTGATGTTGGGCTCTGTACCAACCGTCACTCCGCCAATGTGGACAACTCTGGCAACAGGGGCTTTGCCAGCGACCCATGGCATTACCGACTTTTGGGCGCAAGATCACGAAAATTTGGATCGATTTGTATTTGCACTAAATTCCGAAATGTGCAAGGCAGAGCTTTTATGGAATGTTACAGCTGAGGCTGGGCTGAAAACTTTAGTTTGGCATTGGCCGGGCTCTAGTTGGCCGCAAAGCAGCCCAAGTGAGAATCTGCATGTTATTGCAGGAACCAATCCTGGTTCGATCAATCAAGATGTGGCTAGAACAGAATTTGAAAAAATGTTTTTGGGCTCAGAGGCTTATACAGAAATGGATTTTGAAGGGCATGTAGGTTCTAAGGGTGGTGCTGGCTGTGTCATCAGTGAGATGGATCAATTAGTGGGGAAAAAACGATCAACGGTTTTTGACGATATTGTTGATGACTCGGATGAAAAGCGTGATGATAAGCTCTTGATGGATGAATCGGAATCAGAGATCGAGCAGTTGATCAACGTTTTGCCAGATATGTATCGCGTACCTATCAAACCGGCAAAGGATTGGGCGAATGCGCCGGAGGGTGCCAAAGAAGCAACGATCCTTTTATCTAATGGTCTGATCCACCGGATCGCTTTGCTCACAAAAGACGATCAGGGCGTTTATGATACGTTGTCACTTTATAAAACAAGAAAGGAGGAGAATCCATTATTTTCGATCAAGGTCGGCGAATATCTGGAAAATTACATTGATGAATCGATCAAGAGCGATGGACGAAAATTTGAGACCAATAGAAGCGTAAAACTTGTGGAAATGGCAGAGGACGGCAGCAGCTTCAATTTGTGGATCAGCATGGCGCTGGATATTCATCAGGACAAACAATTCCATCCACAAGCGCTGTATAAAGAGCTTCTGGATCATGTCGGGCCAGTTTTGCCGACTAGTTTGATCGCCAGCATCAATCCAAGCTTGTTTAAAGAGATCGTGATCACCTCGTGGGATCATTATATGGAATGGGCAGGCAATGCTTTGCATTATATGGTGACGCATGATCAGTATGACGTGGTCTTTTCGCACGCACATAATTTAGATGGTGTGGCTCATCAATTCTATTTCTTTATTAAGCCGCAGGATTATTGGGATTATGCCCCAGGTACGGAAAAAATCTATGCCGATATTATGCAGTATATGTATGAGCAAACGGATCGCTATTTTGCAAAGTTTGTGCATTTGCTGGACGAAGGGTGGAATATCCTGATCGTTTCTGACCATGGGCTGATGATCGAGGAGAACAAGCCGCCGCTGATCGGTGAAATGATGGGGGTCAATATTCCCGTCATGGAAGACATGGGCTACACGGTCATGAAAAAGGATGCCGAGGGACATAACCTGCGTGAGATCGATTGGGAAAAGACGCGGG
>CABVBB010000590.1 GCA_902496505.1 uncultured Peptococcaceae bacterium | reverse complement strand
CCATGGCATTACGCTTGGCACAAGGCACCTCCACCAAGCCCGCCACCGGATCGCAGACCAAACCCAGCACGTTTTTGATGACCATAGCACACGCATGCGCTGCCTGTTCTGGTGTGCCGCCGGCCAGCTCCACACTGGCGGCGCTGGCCATAGCTGCAGCTGAACCGCACTCTGCCTGACAGCCGCAGACCGCGCCCGAAACCGACGCTTTGTGGGCAATGACCATACCAAAAGCCGAGGCTGTAAACATGCCCATGACCACCTGCTCATCGGAAAGTGACAGCCGCTCCTGCACCGTCATCAGCACTGCCGGCATGATGCCGCAGGAGCCCGCCGTCGGACAAGCCACGATCTTGCCCATCGTCGCATTGACCTCCGCTACGGCCAGCGCATAGCTTACGGCATTGGCCATTTTTTTGCCGGACAAAGGCTGCTGCTTCTGACAATACTCCTGAAGTTTTCTGCCCTCTCCGCCGATCAGACCGCCTTTGGAACGCTCGGGATGTTCCAGACCCTGGGTGATAGAATCCTTCATCACCTGCCAGTTAGCCAGCATCTGTGCCTTGGCCTCAGCCAAAGTCGTCTCGTGGCTTTGGGCCTCTTGTTTCAGGATCGCTTCACCGATCGTACAATTTTGGTCATGAGCCATCGTGATCAATTCTTCTATAGTTGTGATGTTCATGCTAGCCTCCTTATACCGGCGCGATAAACTTGACGTCCACAATGACCTTCAGCGCCACCAATTCATCCATAGCTTCCTGCGGTACATATTCATCCGTCTCGATGACCATATAGGCCGTCGTCCGTTTTTCCTTGCGAAAGACTTTCATATAAGCGATATTGACCTGATATCTGGCCAAAATACCTGTGATCGCATGGATCACGCCAGGCTGATCCAGATGGGTATTGATGATCGCCGGCAAGCGTCCTTCGATCTCTACTGGAAAATCATTCAGCTCAGTGATCATAACTTTGCCGCCTCCCACTGAACAACCGATCATCGTGATCTCATAATCGAACTGATTGACCATGACGAACTTCACTGTATTGGCGTGATACTGCTCTCCTAAGTCTGCTGTAGTTATGGTAAAATCAAGCCCCGCTTCTTCGGCCAAACGATACGAATCACGGATGCGGATATCATCTGTCTCCATGCCCAAAAGTCCCGCTAAAATCGCCAGATCTGTCCCGTGTCCCCGATAGGTCTTCGCAAAGGAACCGTGCAGGATGATCTGCACCGATTTGGGCAGTCCATCAGCGATCGCTCTGGCCAAGCGTCCGAGGCGAACAGCGCCGGCTGTATGGGAGCTGGATGGACCGACCATCACCGGGCCAATAATGTCAAAGCAGCTGTATTCGCTCATCTTTTTCCTCCTATAACGTAGTCCACCTTTATTATACAGGAGCATCCGCCAATAACAAGTCCTCTGTTATTGGTATTTTGTATAGTACGCTATTTGCAGATGGCCGCTCAATTTTCCTGCGGCTCATCGCAGAGGCAGCGTGTCGCATCATCGTCTTCCTCTGCCGGCAGATCTGGAAAAGGCTTCTCCTGAAAATGATCCTTGCTCTTTGCAGCAAAGATAACGAAAAACACCACTGCACACAACATCCCCATCGTCAAGGCTGTCCCCACCATTATCACCTCTTCCCGAATAAAAAGCAAAAACCGCCTGACCATGCGGTCTAGGCGGTTCGTGATGGATCATCAGGGGCTCGAACCCTGGACACCCTGATTAAGAGTTACCATTTTCTGTAAACTACCACCTGTTTTGTGTATCTAACTATATTACTTTTGGGGGTGTTTGTAAATGGATTTCTATAGTTTTTGTTCTGATGTTTATTATTCTTGTTTTTTTCTTTTATTTCTTTTTTTATATTTCTCTTTTATTATATTTCTTCGTGAGTTTCGTTTAGATTCT
>CABVBB010000589.1 GCA_902496505.1 uncultured Peptococcaceae bacterium | reverse complement strand
GGACGGCAGGAATTGGTCAAGACCCTGCAGGAGGGCTCTGTGATCGAGCTCCGGCGAGAGGCGGACAACCGCTACGATCCCAATGCCATTGCACTCTATTTTAAAGCTCAGCAGATCGGCTATCTCAAAAAAGAACTGGCTAAAAATCTTGCTCCCGTCATTGACCAGGGCACTGCTTATCAGGCCGTCGTGTCACAAGTCACTGGCGGTGAAGGCAAAAATTACGGCGTCAACCTCTTGGTCAAAAAGCAGCAGATGCTGGATGAACTGCTCAAACAATGCAGCCAGGAAGATCGCTCCATCCTCTGTACTTTGAATGATCAGACACTGTTGGAAAAGATCAAAAATACTCTGCTGGGCTCCAACAATTATCGTCCTAAGCAAAAAGAAGCCATCCAAAAACTCTTGCAGCATAAAAATGTTTTGGCGATCTTGGGCACTGGACGGGGCAAGTCGGCTATTTTTCAAACTTATGCTGCCTATCTGGCCCTGAAAAAGCAGCAGATGACGGTGATCATCTATCCTCTGCGCGCCCTGGTCAATGATCAGTACCAAACGCTGCAAAGCAAATTGTCGCCGCTTGGTCTCAACGTGGTCAAAGGGACCGGCGCTTTGGAAAGCGACGATCGGGCAGAATTTTTCCAAAAGCTGCAGGATAAGCAGGTCGATATCGTTTTGACCACGCCGGAATTTTTCTGCTGCCATTATCAGCGTTTCATGGCCGAGGAGGGACACGTTGGTCTGATTGTCGTCGATGAGGCTCATCATCTGCAAAGCCGCCGTACGGGCTACAAGCAGCTGCCGCAGGTGCTGGAGAAGCTTCCAGACGTACAGGTATTGGCCGTGACCGCTACTGCTAATGAAGAAACAGCTGCTGCTATCCGTTCGGCACTTTCTATCGATCAATGGGTCATTGATACCCATGTTCGTGATAATTTACGCATCGATGACCAACGGCAGAATATGAATAAAATAGGCTTCTTGTTAGAATTAGCCATCACAGGTGAAAAAACGGTCGTCTATGTCAACAGCCGCAAGCAGGCTGTCAAGATCGCTCAGATGCTCAGGGAAAAAGTGCCGCCGGAGGCTCGGCAGATGATCTGCTACTACCATGGCGGGCTGAATAATGCAGACCGTCAGGCCATTGAGATCGCTTTCAAAAGCGGTTCTCTGCGTCTGATCGTGACCACCAGCGCCTTTGGCGAGGGGATCGATATTCCGGATATTCGTCATGTGGTGCTGTATCATTTGAGCTTTTCTTTGGAAGAATATAATCAGCTGGCCGGCCGCGCCGGACGGGATGGACAGCTGGCGACGATCCATCTGCTTTACGGCGAGCGTGATGAAGCGCTCAACCGCATGCTTTTGGCAGGGACCTGTCCCTCTAGAGATAATCTGGTACAGTTTTATCTTTTGCTCAAACAGCTGGTCAAGCAAAAGAATCATCTGGAGCAGACCAATCAGCAGTTGGCTGAATTGGCGGAGAAACGTAAAATTGCCGGGCTGACGGAAAACAGCGTCAGTCATTGGCTGGGTATTTTTGAAGAGCTGGGCTTTCTGGAACGCGAGCGGGAGGGGAACAAGCGAAGCATCACCATGAATCTCAAACCCGTCAAGGTCGATCTGGAGCGATCTCTGCGTTATCAGGAGGGCTTGGCTGAATTAGATGATTATAAGCGTTATTTGCAGTTGGCATTTCAAAAAGACGAGGCTCAGCTTCTGGCTGCTGTCAATCAGCCGATCTATCCCAAAAGCTGGGTGGAACAAGGATGTGATGACCTATGAGATTCAAAGATTTGATCGATGCTGTATATAATGCTAATCCTGATGCCGATCTGGAGCTATTGGAAGAAGTGTACCGTTTTGCCGAGGATCTGCATAAGGGACAATACCGCAAATCCGGCGAACCCTATATCACGCACCCCCTGCAGGTCGCTATCACTCTGGCAGAG
>CABVBB010000588.1 GCA_902496505.1 uncultured Peptococcaceae bacterium | reverse complement strand
TTGTCGATACGCGCATAAAGTTGCTGCCGATCCAGATCCAGCGCCTGATAGACCATGCGGTAGCGGGGGCGGTGCTTATCCACACCAGCCGCAGCCGCTGACATGGGCTGACCGGTCACATGGTAGACTTCCAGCGCCCTCATCACCCGCTTGGTATCGTTCACATGCAGCCGTGCTGCCGACTGCGGATCCACGGCCGCCAAACGGCGCATCAATTCTTCTGGCCCCTGCTCCTCCAAAATATCCTTGAGCACCTGACGGTAAGCCGGGTCATCATCAGCCTGGGCAAAATCGTATTCATAGATCACGCTGTTGACATAAAAGCCCGTGCCGCCGACCAAGATGGGGACATGGCCTCTTTGGGCGATCTCGGTGATCTTGGCATCAGCCAAGGTTTTGAATTCTGCGGCGCTGAATGTGGCAGTCGGTTCCAAAATATCGATCAGATGATGCGGCACGCCCTCCATTTCCTCGGGCGTGATCTTGGCCGTGCCGATGTCAAAGCCGCGGAAGACCTGCATAGAATCGCCGGAAATGATCTCTCCATCCAGCGCTTTGGCCAGAGCGATGCTGGCTGCTGTCTTGCCCACTGCTGTCGGACCGGCCAAAAGCAGCAAAGGTATCTCCTTCATGGTCTCCCTCCTTTTTATCCATAAAATATCCCATAACCAATAGAACTATACCGACCGCCGATGACCTCGTCAAAGGCCACCTGCGCCATTTGCCCCTTGCCGTGCTTGACCACTACCCGTTTGGCAGCCACCCGTCTGGCTTGGGCAAAATCCTCCGCCGTCGGCTGATAATGATCCGCTGCTTGCCGGAGTCCTGCTATGCCCGTGGAACTCTCCACCGGATGGATGAACATCGGATCCAGATAGACCACATCGAAGCTTTTATCGGCCAAGCCCGGCAGCACTTCATGATAATCGCCCAGCCGCGTCTCGATGCGGCGCATAGCAGCCTGCAGTTCTAGACTGCCCTTGGTGCAGTGCGCCAGACCGTAGGTGGTCACGATATAGATGATCGGGCTTTTTTCCAGACAGATCACTTGTCCTGACTCGCCCACCATGGCGCTGGCCACCAGAGCATCACTGGCCAGGCCCATGGTGCAGTCCAGCATCCGCTGACCAGGTGCCAAGGCCAGCGCCGTCATCAGCGTCTCTTCTACGCCTTGCCGCCACTGCTTGAGCCGAGGGGCCGCCATGCCAGGATGATAGACCAGCCGGTTGCCCGGTGAATAGGCCGCCAGTTCGCCATTTTCCATGACCAGCAAAACATCCAGCTCGTAATGTTCCAGCAGATAAGGAATGCTTTTATTCTGCCGCAGGAGTATGGGGATCTGATGCGCTTCGCAATAAGCCCGCTCCGCTTCGTTCAGCACATTGCGGCTTTTGCTGGCAGTCATGGCCCATTTAATCATAGGGATACGCTCCCCGCTTGAAGATCGCGTACAGCTCTTTCATGGACAGCTTGTAAATGATTGGCCGGCCATGCGGACAGGTGTGCGCATTTCCGACCCGAGCCAAGTCGTGCAGAAGCGTCATCATCTCCACTTCGCTGAGCTTCCAGCGCGCTTTGACAGCACCTTTGCAGGAGGCGGTGGTCACCAGTTTTTCCTTGATCACTGCCGGCGTCACATTTTTGCTGCTGCCCAGATCATCGATCAGATCGATGAACATACGCTCGATATCCTCTGTGCCGCTGAGCCCCAGCGGCAGTGCCCGCAATAAATAACTGCGCTCGCCGAAATTTTCTACGATGAAGCCCAGCTCCTGCAACGTCAGGATGTGCTTGATCAAGACGCTGTCCTGCTGCGGTGTGAGATTGACCGTCACAGGGATCAAGAGGCTCTCGATCTGGACCTCTTTGCTGTCCTCCTCCCGCATGAACCGTTCATACAGGATGCGCTCATGGCAGGTGTGCTGGTCGATGATATAGAGCCCTTCTTTATT
>CABVBB010000587.1 GCA_902496505.1 uncultured Peptococcaceae bacterium | reverse complement strand
CATCTTCATAAATTCATCCGCCTTGAACAGCGTGTTGGCGGTCATCTCTGTTTCAAATAAGCCCGGTCCTACTGCATTGACCGTGATGCCATGCTGCATATAGGACGTCGCCATACCGATGGTCAAGCCCATCACAGCCGCTTTGGAAGCGTTGTACACGTGGCGGTACAAGGCTGGATTTTTATCACCGATCACCGCATTGATAGACGCCAAATTGACGATCTTGCCGTAATTGCGTTTCATCATATGGGGAACGACATATTTGCTCATCAAAAACGGGCCTTTGACATTGGTATTCATCCCTTTGTCCCAATCCTCCACGGAGAGTTCATGGACAGCGCCCTTGATCGCAACACCGGCATTATTGAGCAGGATATCGATCTTGCCGTAATAGGAAATGACATCAGCCACCGCATTTTTGACGCTTGTTTCGTCGGTAACATCACACTGTACCGCCAAAGCTTTGCGTCCCATGCCTCTGATCTCCTCAGCCAAGTCATCCAATTTTTCTTTACGTCGAGCCAAAATCGCTACATCCGCGCCTTGTTCGGCATATGCTCGGGCAGCATCTGCGCCTAAACCGCTGGATGCACCAGTAATAACAGCAACTTTACCAGTCAAATCAAATAAATTCATGACGATCCCTCCTGATCATTGTGTTGCAGTAACATTCAACACCCTCAGTGTAGCACGAATAACACGCTTAAACAATCGATAATAACGATAAGAAGCATTTGTTTTTTTACCATTGCTATAAGGAATGTTGTAAATATTTTCACGAGAAATGCAAACAAAATACCAGCAAGCCGTTTGGACCTGCTGGTATGACTTCTAAAAGCGTACTTATTTATTTTCGATCGTGACTTTAGTCTGCGGTGTGACGATCTCCGCGACTGATTCGTTTTGCTCCTCTGCGCCCTTTTTTCCTTTGATCTGCTTGATAAACTCTGGCACCTGATCCAATAAACGGTCAAAAATAGCGGAATGATCGACCACTTGGAAACGGATATCGTCGTTGTGGATGATGAGAAACCCTACAGGCTGGACCATTACGCCGCCGCCGGATCCGCCGCCAAAGGACGTATTTTTGACCTCGGCCTGCTCATTGAGCGGGATCGGGGTATTAGCGTTCAAGGGTTCACCCTGAGTGCCGCCGGCTGCAAAACCGCAGCTGACCTTGGTCACCGGAATGATGACTGTACCGTTGGGTGTCTCCACCGCTTCGCCGATAATGGTATTGACTTCGACCATTTTTTTGATATTCTCCATGGCCTTTTCCATCAAATCATTGATAGGATGCTCTTTCATGATAGGCTGCACGCCTCCCTTTGTGGATAAAAGTATGCTTCGCCGCTTGGCTCGCCAGATGCATAGCGATACGCAGGCAGATAATGATAATATGCGCCGGTGTCAACTTGATTATGCTCTTGGCATAAAAAAAGGACAGCCGCTCAGCTGGGGCGATCTCTAATGTCAGAGGCAGCTTTTGCCTGCGGCGGATATCCAGCGCGCCCAATAGCGCACAGCAGATCCCGTAGCCTACCGCCGCGTACGGATACACATTCAGTGCCAGATCGCCATGCAGCGTGAGCTGTTCTACATGGATCCCGCGCAAAAAGGACTGGCCGATCTGCGACCATTGGCTGCGCTCTTGCTGATGGGACAAATGCAGGCGGTGCACCATTGGCAGCCAAGGTGAGGGCTGCGTTGTATCCTTTGGCTGATCCCAGGGATAGATCACAGCCTTGTGAAAATGTAAAAATAAAAACTGCCCCGTCACTGCTAAAGCACCCTGCTTACGATCTGCTGTTCCTTCTAAGGTGAGCTTTAGAGAAAGATTGCACAAGATCAGGAGGATCACCGCTCCCATGCTTCCATAAAAAACCATTGCCGCCCTCCTCTCTGCCTACAGTTTGCCCTATCCATGGAAAGATATGCAAAAAAAGCCCCTCCTAAAAAGGAGA
>CABVBB010000586.1 GCA_902496505.1 uncultured Peptococcaceae bacterium | reverse complement strand
TCGCCTAACTTGGTCACGGCCGTTTTGGCTGACTACAGAGGTTTCGATACCTTGGGCGAAACATCGGTCATGTTTGTCGCAGGTCTGACAGCTGTGCTCATCTTGAAAGAGGGCAAAAACGACAAACGATTGGATAAGAAAAAAGGAGGCGGCTCGAAATGACAAAGCGTTTTGGCGGGCTGATCCTGGAGACAGCCTTTCGGGTGTTGGTGCCTTTTACGCTGGTCTACGGCATTTATGTATTGACACATGGTGAATTCAGCCCTGGCGGCGGCTTCCAAGCGGGTGCTCTGCTGGCTGTGGGCGTTGTTTTAGCGCGGCTGATCCAAGGCCGTGATGCAGCATTTAATATCAAAGGCGAGCATGCTGTGGTCTTAGCGGGCTGCGGTACGTTCATCTACGCGCTGACAGGTTTTCTGCCGCTTTTCTTCGGCGGCAATTTCTTGGACTACAGCTATCTGCCGGTGCATATGGAGCATTTGGCTGAGCTGCACGCACTGGGGATACTCATGATCGAAATTGGCGTTACCATCTGCGTCATGATGACCATCATCGACATTTTGGACGTGGTAACAGAAAGGGCGGATATTGATGACTGATGTATTGAATGTGTTCTTGGCTGAAAAAGGCATCTATATTCTGACGCTGATTCTGTTCTTCGTGGGCATCTATGGTATGGTCATGAGTCCGAACTACATGAAAAAGTTGATGTCGATGAATGTGATGCAGGTAGCCGTTATCTTTTTCTTCCTCTGCTTTGGCCAAAAAACAGGCGGAACGGTTCCGATCATCGTTAATGAAATTACCGATCCGTCCTATTATATCAATCCACTGCCTCATGCTCTGATGCTGACCGCCATCGTCGTCAGCCTTGGTACCACAGGCGTGGCTTTGGCGCTTTTGATGCGCATCAAGGAGAGCTTCGGTTCTCTGGAAGAAGACGAAATTTTAAGGAGGGTGGATGAATGAGTCAGCATTTTCCTGTTCTCATTGCGGTCGTGCCTCTGGCTGCCGCATTATTAAGCCCTCTGTTTAGCTATATCAAGCGTGAATTGGGCAAATGGGTCGTCCTTACCGCGATCGGCTTTTCGTTCATCAGTGCCTTGGGCGTATTGCTCCAAGTCATGCAGACGGGCACGATCCATTATCACATGGGCGACTGGGCGCCGCCGATCGGCATCGAGTTCGTCCTCGATCCGTTAAACGCCACTTTGGCTGTGCTGGTGACTTTTGTCAGCTTGATGGTGGGCATTTACGGCACACCGTTCCAGCAAGAGTCCAGCTGGCTGAAAATGGGCGGTTATTATACGCTCTATGGCCTATTGACCGCTGGCTTAGCGGGTATGATCATCACAGGCGACGTATTCAACCTGTACGTTTTCTTGGAAATTTCTTCTCTGGCCTGCTACGGTCTGATTGCTTTGGGCGGACGCAAGTCGACCTTGGCTTCTTTCCGTTATTTGGTCATCGGCACCATCGGTGCTTCGCTGTATTTGATGGGTATTGGCTATCTCTACGCGATCACTGGTACGCTGAATATGGCCGATATGGCTGTGCGCATCGCACCGCTTCTGGATTCTCCGGCGACCTTTATCGCCGTTGGCATGTTCATCGTCGGCTTCGGCATCAAAATGGCGCTGTTCCCGTTACACGGCTGGCAGCCTGATGCTTACACCTATGCTCATCCGGCAGCTGCTCCGCTGATCTCCGGTATCATGAGCAAGGTCCCAGCTTATGCGATCTTGAGATTTTTCTTCTATGTCTTTGGCGCTGGCAGCTTCGTCATCCAGACGGGCTTACAGATCATGGGCATCATGGCCTGCGCAGGCATCATCCTGGGTTCGGTCATGGCGATCGCGCAGAAGGATTTCCGCCGGATGCTGGCTTACTCCAGCGTGGCGCAGATCGGCTATGTCATCGTCGGTCTGGCTATCGGCAATGTGTATGGCTTGATCGGCGCGATACT
>CABVBB010000585.1 GCA_902496505.1 uncultured Peptococcaceae bacterium | reverse complement strand
GCAGTCGTTTATCAATGGTGAAGCCTACGGGTACAATATCCATTTTTGTTTGCTGCGCTACCATAAATAGCGTTTTGTTCTGATGGTATGTTCTATCATCAGAGTTACATAAACTCATGATCATCGGGAGGGAGGCTTAGCTGTGCGCCTGCACAGACAGAGGCTATGGATTTCTACCGCAAAATATTGACCAAACTGGATTATTCCCTGCTTTTGAGCGTTGCTGCTATCTTGGGGATCAGTTTGTTTGTCCTGCACAGCGCGACGACGCATCTGGCAGGCTCCTACGTGACTAAGCAGTTGGTGTGGGTCGGCATCGGTACAGCCGTGATCCTGGTCTCGCTGCGCTTCGACTATTCGATCCTGAAAAAATATTATAAGCACCTTTATGTGCTCAATCTGCTGCTTTTGGTCGCTGTCTATGTGCTGGGCGACAGTGCCAAAGGCGCCCGCTCCTGGTTTGTCCTGCCGGGCTTGGGAAAATTTCAGCCGGCGGAAGTCGGCAAGATCATTTTGATCATCTGTCTGGCTCAGTTTTTAGTCGAGCGCAAAGATAAGCTGAACACATTCAAAGATCTGCTGCCTGTTTTTATTTTTACTGCAGTGCCCACACTGTTGGTGCTCATTCAGCCGGACTTAGGCACCGCCTTGGTCTATGTGGCGATCATGATCGGCATGCTCTATATCGCTGGTGTCAACTGGAAGCTCTTGACGGGGTTATTCGGCGGCGGGATCGCTGCGGCAGTCGGCTATATTTGGGGCATCTGGAAGTTTGGCTGGCCGTCACCGATCAAGGCGCATCAGCTCAATCGCTTTTTGGTCCTGTTCGATCCCAACATCGATAGGCAGGGTATTGGCTGGAACGTGCGCCAGGCCAAGATCGCCATCGGCAACGGCGGACTTTTGGGACAGGGCTTAGGTTCTGGCAGTCAAAGTTCCGGGCAGTTTCTGCCAGAGCAGTGGACAGATTTTATTTTCGCTGTTTTTGCGGAGGAACTTGGCTTTATTGGCGTAGCAGTCCTACTCTTGCTTTTCGTCTTTATGCTGTACCGCTGCATCCGCATTGCTATGTCGGCTAAGGATGTATTTGGCAGTTTGGTGGCGACGGGCATCATGACGATGTATTTGTTCCATATCGTTGAAAATGTGGGGATGAATATCGGGCTGATGCCGGTCACGGGTATCCCGCTGCCCTTCGTCAGCTACGGAGGCAGTGCGATGCTGACGAATTTCATAGGTTTGGCGCTGCTGCTCAATGTTTATGTCCGGCGGCAAAAATTGATCTTTTGACAACAAGCTGTTATCAAACCGCACAGTCGGTGGGATAGCAGCTTTATGCTATCAGGTATTTGACGGAGGTGGAACATGGCGACCATATTAGTGATCGAAGATGAAGAGCCTATTCGCGAGCTGATCAAGCTGAATCTGCAAATGGCCGGCTATACGACAGAAGAAGCCAAGGACGGCATCGAAGGGTTGAATTTTATCAAAAATCATCCAGTGGATCTGGTCCTGCTGGATGTCATGCTGCCAAAGATGGATGGCTACGAACTGCTGCCCCATTTGACAGAAGCAGAGATACCCGTTATCTTGCTGACGGCCAAAGACCGCCTGCAGGACAAGGTCAAGGGCTTCAATCTAGGCGCCGATGATTATATCACCAAGCCGTTTGAATCCATGGAGCTTTTGGCCAGGGTCAAGGCTGTACTGCGCCGCAGTGAAAAGAGCAAAGGGCTGACTCCGGATAAAAATGAGACCAAGTTGGTCTTTCAAAATATCACCTTGCTTTTGGATGAGCATCGTGTGCTCTGCGCCGGCGAAGAAGTGGAGCTGACGTTCAAAGAATTTGAGCTTTTGCGGCTTTTGGTAGAGAACAAAGGCATCGTTTTATCCAGAGAGCGGCTGTTGGAGCAGGTCTGGGGCTATGAATACGAAGGCAATACCCGTACAGTAGATATCCATATCCAGC
>CABVBB010000584.1 GCA_902496505.1 uncultured Peptococcaceae bacterium | reverse complement strand
AGTAGTAAAAAACGCCGGCTGGTCGGATGATGCGCTTTTCCTCCAGCTTTTGGCAGTAAAACATGATGATGTCCATGTAGACCAAAAGCTGGATCTTGAGACCATAAAAGATCTCCGAAAGTGTCAGACCCTTGCTGCCGGTCTTGAAATCGATGATGCGCAGGTAGCATTCAGCCTCAGTTAATGCTTGCTCAACGCGGTCGATGCGTCCGATAAGCTCCACGCTGCGGTCTTCATCAAGCTGCAGCTTGAGTCCAGGAACCTTTGCGTTGGCTCCAAAAGCGACTTCTACGCCCAGCGGCTGGAAGACGCCGCGCTGGCCATGCAGAGCCATCAGTTTGACCGATTGTTCCAGCGTCAGACCTAATTTGCGCTTGATGTACTGGTAGCGGCTGCTGCTCAAAAGGATCTCGTTTTGCAATGTCGGCGCCAGCTGCTCAACGATCTGGCTGACCACTATCTGTACTTTATCCTCTGTCAGATCAGCCAGCTGCAATTGCTGCTCCTGGAGATAGTGGTTCAATAATTCCATGGCCTTGTGGTAAAACTGGCCGATGTCGAAGCTTTCCAGCTCATAGGTCAGCCGTTCCTTGAGCCGCAGACCATACGTCAGAAAATGTGCATACGGACATTGACGGTATTTTTCGATACTGGATACACTCAAGCGGAAGGCTGCTGGATATAGCTTGGCCGTCAATTCTGGCGGTAAAGCCGGCGGCTGACGGTCGTAAAAAGCGCTGTTCAGGCTGCGCTTGAGCGCTTCGGCGTATTCGCTCAGGCGCAGATGATCATAGACGGCGCTCCATATGGCCTGCTCCTCTGGCGACTGCGCCCGTTGAAGACCGCTGCCGACAAGACTCAGCGCCCGCAAAGGATGATCGATATAGTCAAGAAGGGCGATACCAGCTTCTTTGGGCGGCCACTCGACCTCCTGCAGGGCGGCCTCTGGGAACAAGGTCCGCAGGCGGCGGATGATCGTGGAAGGTCGGCGGCTTTTGCCATCATTGTCACTGAGTGCGTAGGAACAGGATAAATAATCACTGGCGCGTGTCAAGGCGATATAGACTAGATATTCTTCGGCAGCCAGTTGTTCCCGTTCGCCTGGTGCCAGAGCCAAGCCGCGTTCTTCCAGCAGGCTGCGCTCGGTATCGGTAAAGAGGCCGGACTTGTCCATGCGGGCAGGGAATAGACCTTCGTTGACGCCCAGCAGAAAAACGGCCTTTAACGACTGGCTGCGGGAGCGCTGCAAAACGCCGATCTGCACCTGATCCAGATTGGTCGGGATCATGCCCAAGTCGATCTGCCGGAAGCCAGCTTGCAGCAGCTGGTAGAAATCCACGGTGCTGAGGGCGTCTTCACCGGCGATCAAGACCAGCTGATCGAGGACGTCCAGCATCTTGCTCCAGATCTGTTCGTGGATCTCCGCCTGCGCCAGATCCCCCTCTTCTGTTGAGCGTTCAGCCCATTGCTGGAGCTTTTGCGGCACAGCCAGTTCTTCCAGCAGCTGATACAAATTGATGACCATCTCGCTGGTGTTTTGGCTGTTTTCCAGTCGGCGGTGGAAAGCATTGAGCGGCTGGACGATCTGGCGGCGGTAAGCATTGATCCGTTCCAGATCCTCCTCTGTCCACAGGGCTTTCTGCTCTTCCTCCAGCGTATAGCGCTTTTGAAAACGCCAGGGCTCTGCATCCAGCCAATAGCTGCCTTTGATGCCAAAGGCCAGGACATAATTTTCTAGTTCGTCCATTTCCTCATGCGTCAAGACGGCCAGATCGCTTTTTAAATAGCGAAATACCGCTGGATAAGACCAGCGCTCCTGCTTGATCTCTAAAGCTGCCAGAATGAGTTCCAGCAGCGGATGATGCAGTATGCTCTGCCGCATATCCAGGAAATAGGGGATCGACAGGTCGTCGAAGGTATTTTGCAAAAGCGTCTCATAGTCGGTCAGATCGCGCATAAAGACAGCAATATCACTGTAATGATACCCT
>CABVBB010000583.1 GCA_902496505.1 uncultured Peptococcaceae bacterium | reverse complement strand
CCTGCGGTTGTTCAACTTGGGGCAGAGCGAGTATATCATCAAGCGCGGTGACCGCATCGGTCAGGGGATGTTCGTTAAGACGCTGCGCGCTGATCAAGGCGACAGCGCTGCCAAACGCTTAGGCGGCTTTGGCAGCACCGATCAGCAGTAATGATCTTGATAGACTAAAAAAAGCAGCCAGCATGCCGGAAAATATCCAGCAGCTGGCTGCTTTTTTCTATTCGGTGAGGTAACGATCGGTGACATAATAGCCCACTGCCAAAAATACCAGCAGACCGAGAGCCCAGCCAAGCGGTACATAGAGGAGCGGCGTGGTCAGGTAAGTCTGGCAGGCAATGAGCAGACCTAAGCAGCAAAAGACGCCCAAAAAGACGAGCAGCACCGTGCGCAGTTTGACAGAGGGCGGTTTGACCACTTGAGGCGCATCAAAGGCGTGGCGGCAGATATACTGCACCAGAGCGACAGAGACGCCGATCAAGATAAGGCCGCTCAGCACACTGCCCAAAGTGAGCGGCAAAGAAGACGCTAATGTATGATCCAGCGCGGCCTGCAAAAGGCCGCCAGCCAGCCACAGCCCCGCTAAAACAGCTGCATACAAAAAAGCCTGACTGAGCAGGGAAGCTATTCTGGCGTGCCAAGAAAGAGGCGACAGTTCCTGGATGATCGAATCACAGAAGGCGCGGTAGTCGCTGCCTAAAACGGCCGCAGCATCCTCGCCGCGCGCTTCACCGTCAGCGATCATTTGAGCGATATCGCGCCGAACGATCTCCTGCTGGGATTCGGTGAGAGGAAAACTGCGCAGATAAACGACGATATCGGTGAGGATCGCAGCGTTTTCGGGGCGCAGTGTTTTTTCAAAAGCATTGTTTTCAGCAAGCAGCTGACGGGTATATTTATTCATGAGGCAGATCATCCTTTCTGAGGCCGTCCAGCAAATGATGGACAGCCATTTCCAGCGCCTGAAAATTGGCGGCGAATCGTTCCAGCTCGTTTTGACCGGCTGAAGTCAGGGTATAATACTTGCGCTTGGGGCCACGGCCTGTATCGTGGTAAGTAGCGGTGATGAGGCCGTTTTTTTCCAGCCTGAGCAGCAGAGGATAGACAGTGCCTTCAGAAATATCGCCGAAGCCATGCTCGCGCAAGGTCTGCGATATTTCGTAGCCATACGTTTCCTGCTGGCTGATCACTGCCAAAATACTGCCCTCCAGGGTGCCCTTGAGCATTTGCGATGGGATCATGGGCTTCTCCTTTTACTATATTGCAATGCAAGGTAACTTGTTAGCTACATTGTATTGCAAGGTATGCGTGTTGTCAAGAAAAATGTTGCTGGCTTTGTCGTATCGACAATGATGTGAGCGAAAAAATGATTTTGGGAAGAGGTGTTCAGTATGGATTTTGAAACATTACTGGCCCGTTTAGCTGGGCAGGAACAGGCGGTCTACAGCGTGGAGATCCGCAATATGCTCGATCATGAGACGGAGATCGCCTATTATCTGACGGCGGAAGAAGCCATTGCTGCCGCAGAGGAAGCGTGGCGGCAGATGGATCAGCCATTACGGGAGGATCGGGAGATCAGCGTCCACCAAGGGACCATTGAAGAGCAGGAAGGGCGGTCGCGCTTTATCGTCCATCAGAAGCTTTTCAAGGCGTACAAAAAACTTTACGTGGCCGAAGAGTATGCCCGCAATTATTTGAAGCAGCGCAAGGCTTATCATTTAGCCAATGGTGCGGCAGATGAACAGGCAGCTTCTGCGGCGGCCAAGCGCGATTTCAGCCAGCGCTTTGCGATGCAGAGCAAGGTGCTTTACGGTATGTTTGCTGGCTATAGTTATGGGCCCAGCGATCCTGATTCTTTTTGAACGCGGCAAAAAGCCGAGGTAATGTCCCAAGGAAAGGGGCAATATCTCGGCTTTTTATTTTACCAGAATTTACAGCTATACAAACATATGTTTCTGGTGATAGCATAAACATAAAGAAACGTATGTTTGGAGT
>CABVBB010000582.1 GCA_902496505.1 uncultured Peptococcaceae bacterium | reverse complement strand
CGCCGTCGATCTGGAAGCTGACGATTTTGACCGCCGCTGCCAGGAGATATTCATCAACAGCTATCTGGATATCCGCACCAAGGGACTGACCGGCGGACTGACGCCTGTCTTCCCCAAGCTGGTCATGGAACTCAAGCGCGGCAACAATCTGGATCCTGGTGATCCCTACTACGCGATCTTTAAAAAAGCGGTCAAATGCAGTTCACTGCGTCTCTATCCAGACTTTTTGATGCACGATAAACTTGTCGAAGTGACCGGCGGCTTCAAGGCACCTATGGGCTGCCGCTCTTTCCTGCCGGAATATCGGGACGAGCAAGGCCAGCGTAAGACCATGGGCCGCTTCAACCAAGGCGTCTGCTCCATCAATCTGCCCAGACTGGCTATCATGGCGGAGGGCGACGAAGCGCGCTTCTACGAACTATTGGATCAGGCGCTGGATCTGACCCGCGATGTCCTCATGTTCCGCCACAACAAGATCAAAGGCACCAAAGCCAAGCAGGCGCCGGTGCTTTACCAATACGGCGCTATTGCCCGTATGGACGGCGAAGAGGTCATCGATCCTTTGCTGTTCGGCGGCTATTCCACGATCTCCATCGGCTATGTGGGTCTGCACAATGCGCTGATGGCGCTGTACGGCCATTCCTATGACGATCCCGAGACGCTGGAAAAAGGCATTGCCATCCTCAATTATCTGCGCGCTTATTGTGATAAATGCAAGCAGGAGACCAATATCGGCTTCAGCCTTTATTCCACACCGGCTGAAACGCTGGCCACCAAATTCTGCAAGCAGGATATCCAAGATTTCGGCTTGATCGAAGGGGTCAATGATAAGGGCTACTACGAAAATTCCTTCCATTACCCATCCGACCGCTACATCACGCCCTTTGACAAAATCGATACAGAAAGCTGCATGTCCTACATCCCCTCCGGCGGGGCCATCGATTATGTGGAGTTCGGCAATATGATCCACAATGTGGAGGCGCTGGAGCAGATCATCCGCTATGCGTACGACAAAGTCCATTATTTCGGCGTCAACGTCAGCTCCGACCGCTGCTTTAAATGCGGCTACGTCGGCGAAATGAAGACGCTCAATCAGACTGAAAGCGAATACGAATGCCCGCAGTGCGGCAATCGGAACAACAGTCAGATGAGCGTAGTGCGCCGGATCTGCGGCTATCTGGGCAGCCTCTCTGAGCGGCCGACAGTAGACAATAAGATGAAGGAGATCAACTCCCGCGTCAAACATTTTAAGGGTGTTTCTGATGAACTATAGTGGTCTGTATCATTTTGATGTGCTCAATGGTCTGGGCTTTCGGACGTCGCTTTTTGTCTCCGGCTGTGACAAGCAGCCCAAATGCCGTGACTGTCAAAATCCCCAGGCCTGGTGCCATACCTATGGCGAACCCTTTACGGCTGCCATCCTTGCGGAGATCATCCAGTCGCTCAAGCATCCGGCGGTGAGAGGATTATCTCTCCTGGGCGGCGAGCCCAGCGACAATCTGGCGGACGGAGCGCTGTTCGGCCTATTAGAGGCGGTGCGGCAGGAAGCGCCGGGCAAGGATATTTGGGCGTGGAGCGGCTATACGTGGGAAGAATTGCAGCAGGATGCCCTGAAACGGCGTTTCCTCACTTATCTGGACGTCTTGGTCGATGGTGAATTCATCCCCGAGCGCAAAGATCTCAACCGACCCTTTGGCAATTCGGACAACCAGCGGGTCATCGATGTACAAAAATCGCTGGCGGCAAATGCAGTCGTTCTGCTGCCGCTGGCTGACTGATAAAAGGAGAAATCATGGAGAGAATCAGAGGATTTGAAGTAGTAGCAGACGATAAGCGCCGCACAGAAGGGGCGCTGACCTTGCCCAAGTGCGCGACAGCGTCTTCAGCAGCATATGATTTCTACGCGCCGGTCGATGCGGTGATCGCACCGATGCAGTCGGTGATGATCTGGACTGACGTGAAGGCGTATTTTCCTGCCGATGAGGTGCTTTTGATCAATGTACG
>CABVBB010000581.1 GCA_902496505.1 uncultured Peptococcaceae bacterium | reverse complement strand
CGCCGCTGGCTAAGACATGATCCAAGCCGCCGTAGTCGATATCATAAGCCCAGCCGTCACCGCCGAAGACCCACTGAGAGCGTTTGACCAGATGGTCTTTGAGTTCATCGATCTGACTCAAGATCGGATCAGCTGTGCCTTCCAGATGCGGTTTGAGCAGAGCAGCAGCTTTTTGAGTACCCTCAACATTTTCTGGATCAGCCAGCCACAGTTCCATAGCTTCTTTCACTTCGCCCTCTGCGCCGTTCGCTAAGGCTTCCTGCATCAGATTAGCGATGCGTCCGCGCAGCTGTTTGTTGGCGGAAAGCATACCCAAGCCAAACTCAGCGTTGTTCTCGAAGAGGGAGTTGGCCCAAGCCGGACCTCTACCCTGACTGTTCTTGCAGTAGGGGATGCTTGGTGCAGAACCGCCCCAGATGGAGGAGCAGCCTGTTGCATTGGCGATGAGCATCCGATCACCAAAGAGCTGGGTGACCAATTTAGCATAAGGTGTCTCGCCGCAGCCTGCGCAGGCGCCGGAGAACTCCAACAGAGGCTCTTTGAACTGAGAACCCTTGACATTGAAGGGGCTGACCAGGTCTGCTTTATTGGTGACCTTGTGGGTCATGTAGGACCAATTTTTGCGGTCATTAGCGACAGCTTCTTCAACTGGCTTCATGACCAAAGCCTTTTCTTTAGCCGGGCAGACATTCGCACAGCTGCCGCAGCCTGTGCAGTCCATGGGGCTCACTTGCATCCGGAATTTGAGTCCGGCCAGCTCTTTGCCATTGGCATCCAGCATGACCATACCTTCTGGTGCATTCTTAGCTTCCTCTTCATTGAGCAAGAACGGACGGATGCAGGCATGTGGGCAGACATAAGAGCACTGATTGCACTGGATGCAGTTTTCAGGTACCCACTGCGGTACATTGATGGCAATCATGCGTTTCTCATATTTAGACGTTCCCAGCGGGAAGGTGCCGTCTTCGCGGCCGACAAAGCTGCTGACCGGCAGTTTGTCACCCTGCTGAGCGTTCATTGGCATAACGACTTTGGCAATGAATTCCGGCATAGCGGTGCAGCCTTTTTGATCGTTTTCTGGATCTTTGGCCTCAGCCCAAGCAGCCGGTACATCGATCTTCACTAAGGCTTCTGCTGCTTTATCCACTGCTTCGCAGTTCATATTGACGATCGCATCGCCTTTTTTGCCGTAGGTCTTTTTGATAGCTTTCTTCAAGTACTCGACAGCTTCGTCATACGGGATGACATTCGTCAATTTGAAGAAAGCAGACTGAGTGACCATGTTGATGCGGCCGCCCAAGCCGACTTCACCGGCGATCTTGATGGCATCGATGGTGTAGAAATTGATATCGTTCTGAGCGATATAGCGTTTCATCTTCGCTGGCAGTTTCTCTTCCAGTTCTGCTGGCGTCCAGTTGCAGTTGAGCAGGAAGGTGCCGCCTGGTTTCAAGCCCTCGAGGATCTCATATTGATCCACATAGCTGGGCTTATGGCAGGCGATATAATCTGCCTGATCGATAAGATAGGTGGAACGGATGCGGGAATGACCAAATCTCAAGTGAGACATGGTGACACCGCCGGATTTTTTGGAGTCATACGCAAAATATCCTTGTGCGAACATATCGGTATTGTCGCCGATGATCTTGATGGCGTCTTTATTGGCACCGACTGTACCGTCAGAACCGTAGCCCCAGAATTTGCAGGCAATAGTGTCCTTTTCGCAGGTAACGACTGGTGCGCCGACAGGCAGACTGGTATGGGTCACATCATCGACGATGCCGATGGTGAAGCCTTTCTTCGGTGCGTCTGCTGCCAGATTTTCATAGACAGCCAAAAGCTGCGCTGGTGTGACATCTTTGGAGCCCAAGCCATAGCGGCCGCCGATGATCATGGGACGATCGTCCATATCGTAGAACAGGTTGCGGACGTCTTCGTACAACGCTTCGCCCAGTGCGCCTGGTTCTTTGCTGCGGTCTAAGACAGCGATGCGTTTGACCGTTTTCGGCAGGA
>CABVBB010000580.1 GCA_902496505.1 uncultured Peptococcaceae bacterium | reverse complement strand
CGCCGGACGGGTGCAGGTGGATACTGCCAAGCGTCAGGCTTTTGTAGACGGCCGACCTATCAGCCTCGCGCCCAAAGTTTACGATCTGCTCCTTTGTCTCTTGCGGCAAAAGGGCCGCATCTTCAGCCGAGAGCAGCTCCTAGACGGCGTCTGGGGCCTTGACCACGACGGCAGCGACCGCGTCGTAGACAACCACATCAAAAAACTGCGCAAGGCCCTAGGCCCCTGCGCAGGCTATATCCGCACCGTCACCGGCATTGGCTATGGATTGGAGGAACACGATGATGAATAAGAAAAAACGCGCCAAACAAAGCCAAAGAAGCATCTACATCCGCACCCTGGCGGGATTTTTGGTGTTCTATCTGCTGGCCATGATCGCTATGACTGCCGTGATGCAGAGAAGCGTACGGGTAAATAATTTGAATAGGCTTTACCAATCTGTGCAGGAAGTCAGTGCAACGGCCTATGGCCATAACGATCGGCTTGGGCGAGGAAACGTATGGTGGGAAATGACAATGGATGACATTTTCTATGCCAATCGTTCAACTATGTGCCTGCTGCCTTTTCCAGCCAAGCTTTTTATATGTGATGAGCAGTATAACGAATTGGCGCAAAGCGGAGATATGCTGATTGCTTCCTACAAGCATGCAAGGGGAAGCACGACTGTGGGGACCCGAATAGATGGCTTAAGTGATGCAGACCTGTTGGAAATTTATCAGTTGTTTGAGGCTGAGCGTCATGAGGGATTTCTTGCACAGCGCGCTCCCACAGAAACTTTCATGACAACAAATCATGATCTTCAAGCTTTAGGACATTGGGAGGGACACAATTTTGTAGCCTCAGAGCTGTATGTCATTGAAAAAACGTGACAGATGACAGTAAGCGAAGATGGTAAAAGCGCAAGCGGGAGACTTGTGGAAACCAAAGATCAGCCCGTTGCACAGTATACGTTGGGCGAGCGTCACCCTGAAGATAAAATTGAAGATTATTGTTTATTGGAGGCCGAAAGCTACTGGCCGTCAGGGGCAAATGAGCTTCTCTATAACGACCGCGTTCAGCAGGCTTTTCGCGATAGCGAGCAGCTTTTTGAACAAGTTGTCAATAGATTTAAGTCAGAAGGGGAGAATGGACAGATCGCATCTGCCACTTGGGGGGAAGGCTTTTGGGCATATGATATTTTTGCTCTGAGAGCCTGCGGCGCAGAGGTCGAAGGTCAGCAGATCGGCTATATCATTGCCACGGCTCGGACCTATCCCATCTGGCAGGCTATGCGTATGTTGTGGCCGGTGTACTTGGCGGGGCTGATCGCAGCGATACTTTTGGCACGCGTCATGGGCTGGCAGATCACCAAATTGCAGCGCAGACAAAAACAGCTGGAGGACAGCCGGCAGGCGCTTTTGGTCGCTGTGGCCCATGAACTCAAAAATCCGCTCAGCGTCATCAAAAGCTACAGCGAAGGTTTGCTCGAGGATATTGCCCAAGACAAACGGGAGGATTATCTGCGCGTCATCATTGACGAGACAGAGCAGCTGGATCAAATGGTCGTCGAACTGCTCTCCCTGACGCGCTTGACCACCGCCGGCGAAACGCTCCGCAAGGAGGCTGTCGATCTGAATACCCTCGTGCAGAAGCTTGGCGACCGTTATCAGCACGCCCTCCAAGAGCGGCAGCTGCATCTGGCCATCGATATAGCGCCCCAAACGCTGATCTTGGCGGATGAACGCCTCTTAGAACAAGCCATCGCCAATCTCCTTTCCAACGCAATCAACTATTCCCCAGCCGGCGGCGAGATCACCATCACCGCTGATGCTGACCAACTCACCGTCGCCAATCAAGGCCCCCAGATCGCAGACGATCAATGGCCCCACCTCTTCGAGCCCTTCTACAAAGCCGAAGATGACCGCAGCCGCACCGGTCAAGGCACCGGCCTGGGCCTAGCCATCGTCCAAGCTATCGCCCAACTGCACGACATGACCGCAGACGGCCAAAACCGAGACGACGGCGTCGCCTTCA
>CABVBB010000579.1 GCA_902496505.1 uncultured Peptococcaceae bacterium | reverse complement strand
ACCAGACTTCACCACGACGCCGGAGCTTTTGAAACTGGGGCAGCTGATCGGTATGCATCATGCGCATATGATCCCCCAAGATCTGCCGGGCGAGGGCAATATTTTGGTTTTTGACAATGGCGGCTGGGCAGGCTATGGTCATCCAGACGTCAACAGTTCGGATGGTACCAGAAAGATCAAGCGGGATTATTCGCGCGTGCTGGAATTCGATCCTTTGACGCTCAAGATCCAGTGGCAGTTTTCGCCATACGAATATGGCAAGCTGCAGCCCTTTTTGAATGACCATTTCTACAGTCCCTATATCAGCAGTGCACAGAGACTGCCTAATGGCAATACGCTGATCTGCGAAGGCAATGACGGTCATTTGCTGGAGGTGACCCGTGAACATGAGGTGGTCTGGGAATATATCAGCCCCTATTGGGGAACGAAGTTCGTGACCAATATGGTCTACCGAGCCTATCGCTATCCTTACGAGTATGTGCCCCAGGAGCCAAAGCCGACGGAAATAGCCCTATTGCCCATCGAGGTGAAAAACTTCCGCCTGCCGGGCGCCGCCCCTATGGGGGAGGTCGAACCGACAGTGATCGAGGGGCTCAAGGGCTATGAGGAGGTCGCAGGCTTCTGCATCAATACCGATGATGCACCAGAGATCGCAGAATAAGTCTAAGACAAAGCTGCCGCAGGAGGGCATTTCCTGCGGCGGTTCTGTCTGTTTCAACAAAATCAGTTGAGACGATGCAGCGGTCTATGCTATAATTTGAGCAGCAGATAGATCACGTAAAGAGGGGATAGCAATGCTTTTGATCGACACGGAAGATACGCAGGCTTTTATTTTATACATCGAGCAGGCTTTAGCCCAGTTGGCAGCCGGACATTATGCGGCTTTTTTGGCCAGGTTTGATGAGAGCCGCTTGGCAGAAGAAGATGTCATCCTTGCGCTGAAATTTTTGGACAGTGAGCGCCCGATCACCAAGATTGATGATCCACTGATGGTTTCTTGTGCGCAGTGTGAGATCGATCTGGGTAAGATGAATGATGGCGGCTATTATCTGGATTATGATCTCTCAACAGGCGGTGAGATCAATGATTTGACGCTGTCCTGTGAATTTTTGCAGGCAGAAGGGGGATACCGAGTCATTTTATCGGATCTGCAAGCTATGTAGTGGGTCAAATAGCAAAGAGGGAACGCCGTTTTTCGGCGTTCCCTCTTTGCTATTTTGTGGAGAAAAATGGACAGCGTCTGCCTATTTTGCGGACAGCCGTTTGTAGACTTGGTACACGACAGCGCTGCTTAAACCAAGCTGGAGGAGGAAAAGAAGGAGGACTTCGGTGATGCCGAAGCAGGGGCCGAGGCAATTGAGGAGGATGAGCGTGAGACAGCCAAGGACCAGCATGGATGCACAGAAAGTCAGTATCAGAAGCAGGATCTCCTTGAGCCCGACAGCAGCGGCTGGTGAGGGCGTGGGGGGCGTCTCTCTCAAGAGTTCATCGGCTGAGACGTGAAAAATATCGCAGAGCGCGGCGAGGGTAGCCAGATCGGGCTGGGATTCGCTGTTCTCCCATTTGGAAATGGCTTGGCGGGACAGATGCAGCTTCTCGGCTAATTGGGCCTGCGTCAAATGATGTTCTTTGCGCAGTCGGATCAGTTGTTGGGCAAAAGTCATGATAGCGCCTCCTTTGGTGATGATAGTTTAGCAGAAATGGCGGCATTTGACTAGATAGCAGCAGTGGCGCGGGCGCAACTGTTGGCTGCCTGGCGGGAAGAGGTGCGGAATTTTTTATGGCTGTGCCTTTACTCTGGCATAAATGGCTGGTTCATGATATAGTAGGAGAAGAAATCTGGACAAGGGAGGATACGCTTATTTTTTCTATTATTTTAATGATCGCTTTTGTCATCTATGTGCTGTGGGACAGCCAAAAGCGTCACAATAAACTCAAACTGCTGTTTTTGATCCCCATTGGACTGAGTATCTTTATGTTTCCGCCATTTGTCACGATGATGACGGAAAGGATCTTTATGGTTTATCGGATGGCG
>CABVBB010000578.1 GCA_902496505.1 uncultured Peptococcaceae bacterium | reverse complement strand
TGTGCCCATCATCCAAAAGCTCTGCATAATACTGACTGATGCGGTCCTTATGGCAGCGCAGCACCTCTCCGTGACCGATCTTATCATATTTCCACAGCTTGCGCTTGCATTTGGCGCAGCGAATGACCAGCATGCTCCTCTCTCCCTTCGTTACACAAAAAGAGCGCCGAAAATGGGCGCCCTCACTCTTTTATATGCTGCAGATCTCTTCAATGCGTTCATCCAGTGCGGTCGTGTCAAAGCCCTCATCTGCAATCAGCTGCGAAAGCTTCTCTGCTTCGCGGCGGAAGTTTTTCAGAAACGTTTCCTGCTTTTCGTCATCTCCTGTTTCGCAGTAGGCGACCAGATCACTATACGTCCCCGCTACTCTGCCGATGGCCTGGCCGATCTCATCAGCGCCTTGATCGATAGCGATCATGCCCTGCTCACTCAAATCGCTCCAGGTATCCCGCGCCAAATTAGTATTGCGGTTGGCCAAGCATTTCTCAGTGGATACCGCTACATTTTCCATAAACGCACAAATATCTTCTTCTGCCTGATCGCCACTGAGCTCACAACCCGCTAGACCGACCAGCATCATTCCGAACAAACTACAGAGCACCACACCTCGCGTCAGACGCGTCCAGATCGTGGCATTTGCAGCCGTTTTCATCATCATAGCACCTCACAGCAGCCAAGTTGACTTTTGTCTCAGCTGACTTTTTTAATAGGAATTTTGACAACGACTGCATTATAGCACGATTGTGTGACAAATGCCAACCTTTTTTTGCCATTTCATTGTTAAAAACGGCCAGATCTAGGCCAATTCTTGATTTCCGGCGTTAAAAAATTTTTCAAATGCCCCTTTTTGTCACAGATCCAGGTGAAAATTGGACTATTTGGAGACGATATCGGCATTAGCTGTGACCGCCCGAGTCAAATCGGTCTGACCATCTAAAGTGGTCACGGCCTGCCCCTCTACGCGGAATTCCACCTGAGTGATGGTGGGGAATTGACAGAGGGTATTGGCGATAGCATAGACTGTAGCTGCTTCACTGACGCCGTTGGAAGCACTGGTGATCTCCTTGCTGAAATCCACGATGCACAATCCGCTGTCGGGCTTGACATTGATATCCAAGAGCTGTGTGCCTGTAGGGATCGCGGAATGCAGCCCGCTGTCCGCCGCCGGCCCTTCCAGCAAGGTCTCGATGGTCGCCCGCGCCATACCTTCTACCTTGGGGATGGATTTTTCCTCTTTGACCAGCTTGTCGCCGTCCGCGCTGGCAAAGTACAAAGCCACTGTCATCTGGGGCACGCTGTTTTCCGCGCTGGTAGGCACGGGCTGATAGGTCTCCTCGATGTGGATATCATCGATGGAGGGTACCTCAAGCCCGCTCTCCTCTCCTTCAGCCACCTGCGTATCCTCTGGCGCTAAAACGTCCTGATTGAGCTCTGCCTTGAGCTCTGCAATCGTCTGCTGAGCACTGCTGCAGCCCGGCAGCAAAAGCGTAGCGATCAACAGTACGGCCAGACCCTTTCTTTTATCCATGTTCATCATCCTCCTATACACGCCTGATTTGCCGGCTGTTTTTCCGGTTATTCATTTTTATCCGCAGCTTGGGCAAAATATGCCTCCTCGGACAAATTCAGGCGGTATTTTTAGCTGATGATGACCGACGGCCGCAGCTTGCCTTTGACAACCACCTCAAAATGCAGCTGCTGCAAATACTGCTTGTCGTCCAATTTTTTGGCCAGCTCGGGATGGAAGGCTTGGAGATACTGGCCGAAGCCAAAGGCATCGACACTGGTCTTCTGTGTCTCTTCCAATGCGCGCAGGATATCCTTCTGCACCTTCTGATCAAAAGCTTCTTCCAAGCGGACGACATCTTCCGTTGTGCGGGTCAAAGCGGTGCCCACATCCTTGCGCGTATCCTCCAGAGCATTGAGCTGCGCCTCGATCTCGATCTTCAGCGTCAGCGGCTCTTCCTTAGCCAGGGTGATGCGGCTTTTGCTGTCGACCACCTGGATGCCCAAAAGATCACCTTTATCGCCGGAGG
>CABVBB010000577.1 GCA_902496505.1 uncultured Peptococcaceae bacterium | reverse complement strand
AAGATCCAAGGCATCCTCAATTTTGCACCGATAGTGCTGACGGTGCCCGAAGAGATCGAAACGCGCAATGTGGATCTGGCTGTCAATCTGGAAGTTTTGAGCTTCAATATCGAGAGCAGCCTGCGGGCGACCAATTAAAAAAAAGCCATGCTTGCTTCATTTTGTATCGGTCAAAATGGACAAGCATGGCTTTTTTTGGATGTTTAGCGAGGCTTGGCGCAAAAAATATCTTAAAAATATCTGAAATGCTAGATTGTCGCTTGTTTCAGGTGGGCAAGAATGATAAACTAATAGAATGTTAAGCGTGTAACTATTAAAAGAATCATGTCGAGGGTATTGACGATGGATATTATATTGGCATCGGCGTCACCGCGCCGTACCGAATTATTAAAGCAGATCGGTATCACGCATCGGATCATGGCCAGTGATTTCGAAGAGCAGTTGTCTGCGCAAAAAACACCGGCAGAAAATGCAGCTGCACTGGCTTTAGGCAAGGCGGACAGCGTTGCGCTCAAACTTCAGCAGGGACTGGTCATCGGTGCAGATACGGTCGTTGTCTTAGACGGTCAGATTTTAGGCAAGCCTAAGACGTTTCAGGAAGCGCAGTGGATGCTCGAGCAGTTATCCGGCCGAACGCATCAGGTGATGACTGCCGTGGCTATCGTCGATGCCAGCGGTCAGCAGGAAACTTGGCAGCGGGTGGAGGTCACCGAGGTGACGTTTCGCACGCTGGATGAGCCGATGCTCCAATGGTATCTGGCTACCGGAGAATCGATGGACAAGGCAGGCGCGTACGGCATCCAAGGCTATGGCGCATTATTAGTGGAAAAAATAAATGGCTGCTATTTCAATGTGGTCGGTCTGCCGCTCGTTCGCGTGGCCGAGGGGCTGGAGAGATTTGGAGTGGATATCTGTGGAAAGCAAGGAAACGAGATATACGATCAAGGATTATCCTGAAGCCCTGCGTCCGCGGGAGCGTATGGAAAAGATCGGCGCAGAAGCGCTGTCTGACCGTGAACTGTTGGCGCTTTTGCTCTCTACAGGAACACGGGAATATAATGCGTTGGAGCTTTCTGAGATCGTGTTGACAGAATGTGGTGGAGTCAAAGGTCTGCAGGCTTTGTCGCTGACAGAATTGGCCCAGTTCAAGGGCGTCGGCATCGGCAAGGGCGCACGGATATTGGCAGCAGTAGAATTAGGCAAACGCATAAGCCTGGCGGTCAGTGATTATCGGCCGCAGATCAATAGTTCCCGTGATGCGGCCAATCTGCTCATGGATGATATGCGTCATTTGGAGCAGGAAGTATTTAAGATCATCCTGCTCAATACGAAAAATAAAGTTTTAGGTCTGGAGACCATCGCTGTAGGCGGCTTGAATCAGGCTGGCGTAGAGCCGCGGGAAGTGTTTCGGAGCGCCATCAAAAAAAACGTTTATGCCATTATTTTGGCCCATAATCACCCCAGCGGTGATCCAGAACCAAGCGAAGAAGATTTTTTGCTGACCATGCGCTTGCTCACGGCCAGTGAACTCATAGGAATACCGATTTTAGACCATATTATAATCGGTGAATATGGATATGCCAGTTTTAAAGAGAAAAATTTGATGAACTGAAGATACAGAAAGGGTGTCAGGAATGGCAAAAGCGATCGCAATAGATTTGGGCACCGCGAACAGTCTGGTGTATGTACAGGGAAAAGGCATCGTGATCCGGGAACCGTCCGTCGTCGCGATCCAGAAAGATGTGGGGCAGGTATTGGCCGTTGGCGAAGAGGCCAAGAAAATGATCGGCCGTACGCCGGGCAATATCGTGGCCATTCGGCCGCTCAAAGATGGTTTTATAGCGGATTTTGACGTTACGCAGAGCATGCTGAAATATTTTTTCCAAAAGGCTTTCAATACCACCAGCGTACTTTCTAAGCCTAAGGTCATCGTCTGTGTGCCGGCAGGAACGACCTCTGTAGAGGAGCGGGCCGTGCGGCAAGCGACCTTGCAGGCTGGCGCTAAAGAGATCTATATCATGGAGGAGCCTATGGCTGCG
>CABVBB010000576.1 GCA_902496505.1 uncultured Peptococcaceae bacterium | reverse complement strand
ACCCCGCCGATGTGGACGACTTTGGCTACAGGGTCTTATCCTGTGACGCACGGCATCACGTGCTTTTGGAACCAATCCCATGAAAGCTTAGATACGCTGACTTATGCGCTGGATTCACGGGTCTGTCAGAGCGAGCAGCTGTGGAACGTCTTTGTGGAGGCGGGCAAGAAGACATTGGTATGGCACTGGCCGGGCAGTTCTTGGCCGCCAACCAGCGACAGCCCTGATCTGCACGTGGTAGACGGCACTCAGCCGGGCGCGATCAATATGGGCGGTGCGTCCATCGACTGGGAAAAAATCACCATTGCTTCGACGGACTTTAAGGCGTTAACGTATAAAGCAAGAGCCGTCAATAATACCGGTGCGGGCTGTGTATTGACCGATGTGGATGCTGCGGAAGAATTCGATGACAAATTTATCAATGGCGCCTGCAATGACGGCAAAATCCGAGAATCGAAGAATATCATGTTCACCCATGAGGATGGGGAGTTGTCAGTGGATACGGCGGCCTTTGACATCATCAATTCACCGATCACCGAGGCTAAGGGCTGGGCACAGGCACCAGAGAACGCCAAAGAATTCATCATGCTGACCTCCGGCGGTTTTGTGAGAAGACCGGTCCTGATCTTACCAAATGAGGCAGGGGTGTATGACCGTATTGCGATCTATAAGTCTAAGCAGGAAACAGAACCGCTGGTCACCCTCAAGGAGGGCGAGCTGCTGGCGAATGTGGTCGATGATGTCTTAGTCGGTGAGGAGCACAAAAAGGGCAGCCGTCATCTGCGGCTTTTGAATCTGGCAGCAGACGGCAGCTATGTACGGCTGTGGATCAGCTCAGCTTTTGATATCACCTTTGATGCGGTCTGGCATCCCAAGGCGCTGTATCAGGAGATCGTCAGCAATGTCGGCTATGTGCCGCAGATATCACTGACCGGCGGCAAGGATCCTTTCATCGTGGAAAATCTGCTGCTGCCGTGCTGGGATATTTATTGCCAATGGCAGGCGGATGCGCTGAATTATTTGATCAAAGCGCATCAGTATGACGTCATTTTCTCCCATATCCACAATGTGGATTCCTGCGGTCACTGCTATTGGTATTACACGAAGGAGCGGGAAGGCCAAGCTGACCATTCCGCAGAAAACCTGGCGTTGATGGAATACGTTTATCGGCAGACGGATCGGTATTTGGGCGAATTTTTGCCGCTCTTGGAGGAGGGCTGGACGATCATCGTGACCTCTGACCATGGGCTCTTGGTGACGCCTGAGGATGAATGGGCCTATATCGGCGATGCTTTTGGCGTCAATATCAATGTGATGGAGGAATTGGGCTATACAGCGGTGCTCAGGGATGAGCAGGGTGAACGGATCAAGGAGATCGATTGGGCGCACACCAAGGCTATCGCACCGCGGGGCAATCACATTTGGCTCAATCTCAAAGGCCGGGACAAAAATGGTATCGTGGATAAGGCTGACCAGTATGCTCTGGAGTCTGAGATCATCGACGCGCTCTATCAGTATCGCTTCAATGGCAAGCGGGTCATCAGTCTGGCCCTGCGGAACAAGGATGCCTTGCTTTTGGGCCTGAGCGGACCAGAGGCTGGTGATATCATCTACTTCTTGGATGAGGCCTTCACACGGGTGCATGGCGATTCGCTCTCTACAGCTTTGGGGGATAATGAGACGTCGGTCTCCCCGCTCTTCATCGCAGCAGGTCAGGGCATCAAGCCGGGCTTTACCACGGAACGCATCATTCGGCAGGTGGATGTGGCGCCGACGATCGCTGTCTTGGGCGGCGTCAGGATGCCGGCAAACTGCGAGGGTGCACCGATCTATCAAATTTTGGCGGATTAAAAAGGGGAGGGGCATTGACGGCCGTTCGCCAATGCCCCTTGATTTTATGGGAAAGATGAAAAGGAGTGATGGTCATGACCGCAGCGCAATTATCTGCAAAAGTCTCTTTCAAAACAAAAATATGTACAGTCCTTACTGTGGCGATTCCCCTCGTGCTTTTTTTGATACCGACCAGTGCTAATTATACCAA
>CABVBB010000575.1 GCA_902496505.1 uncultured Peptococcaceae bacterium | reverse complement strand
TAGCGGCAGGCTGGAGAAAGAAGAGTGTGGATATGATGAGAGCTGGCGAAGCAGTAGAAACAGTACAAGGTTTTTTTGATGCTTATTTAGGTCAGCGGGATGTAGAACAGTCGCTGGCTTATTTGATGGACGCTGTACAATGGGTCGGTATAGGGGAGTCCAAGCTGGTCTGCGATCGTCAGCAAGCACGGGCAGCCTTGGCGGCCGAATTTGTCAAGGTACCGGATAAGCATCGTATTGTGTATGGAAATATAAATGAAAAAATTTTTGCGGATGACGGCGCGGTGGTTTTATTGACGGCGTCTATTTACCCTGCCTTGGATACAGTAGAGCCGTTTACGGTTCGGGTGAGTGCTTCTTGTGTTCAAGGGGAAGAGGGGCGCTGTCAGATCGCTTCGCTCCATGTCTCTATGCCAGAGCGATCCCGGGAGCAGGAGGCTTATTTTCCGTCTGCGTCTTTGAGTCGGACAGAACTGGAAAAGCAGATGGGCAGCCGTGTACTGGATATCGTGAGCCAAAACATCCCTGGCGGGATATTGGGCGGTTATATGGAACTGGATTTTCCTATTTATTATGTCAACAATTTTATTTTGGATTATTTGGGCTATACGTATGAAGAATTTGTGACCGCTATTGAGGGCAAATTGATCAATGCCATCCACCCCGAAGATCGGGAAAGGGTAGCACAGGTGGTTTGGGCGGCCTTAGCTCAGGAAAATACGTATGAGATCCAGTATCGTATGGAGAAAAAGGATGGTCAATACATCTGGGTCAATGCTATTGGCAAAAAAGGGCTTTCTGTGGATAAACGCGAGGTCTGTATAAGCGTTGTTCGGGATATTTCCGCTGAGGTAGAAGCGAAAGATCGTTTGGAGAAGCAGGCTTCTGAGCAGCGCAATCTGGCCATACAGTATGATAACTTGTTTCAGTCGGTGCTGTGTGGTATCGTGCAGTACCAGCTGGGCGGTCAGGGACTGTTCTTTAAAAAGGCCAATCGGGAGGCCATCCGCATTTTTGGCTATGAACCAGAGGCGTTTTGGGCGAAAGAGGATTGGGATCTGGCCAAATTGATCGCTGATGAGGATAGGGAGCGGATCTTGTCAGAGGTCAGTGTTTTAGAAGAGATCGGCGATAAAAGCAATTATGAATACCGTTTGCTGCGGAAGGATGACACCCCCTGCTGGGTGATCGGCAGTGCGGAGGTCATTGAGGATCGTGCCGGGGAAAAGGTCATCCAAAGTGTCTTTTTGGATATCGATGACCGCAAGAAGGCAGAATCGCGCAATAAGCGGCTGGCTGAGCAGGTGGAGGCCAGCAATCAGCTTTTCAGCCTGGCCTTAGCGCACACGACGACCTGCGAATTTTATTATTACCCGCAGTCGAGAAGTTGTGTCAATCCTGAACGGATCTGTGCTTATTACCATTGTCAGGAAAATTATGCCCATATGCCGGAATCCTTTGCCGAGGACTGCATTGATGAAGCGTATTGGCCGGTGTTTTACGGAATGTATGAACGGATCCATCAAGGCGAGCGGACAGCGTCCTGTGAATTCCAGATGAAAAAGGGCAGTTATTGGTGCCGAGGAACGTTGTCGGTGATCCTCAGCGATGAAAAGGGTGAGGCCCAGCTCGTCATTGGCATCGTGGAAGATATCACCCGCCAAAAGGAGATGGAGGCGGCACTTTTGGAGGCGCGGTCGCGGGACAGCCTGACGGGGCTGTACAATAAAGAGACAGGCCTGCGCCTGGTACAGGATCATTTGGCCCATCGCGCTCCAGAGGAACATTGCGTGATGATGCTTTTGGATATGGATGATTTTAAGGATATCAATCAAAAAGAAGGTAAAGTATTTGCTGATGCCATCTTGCAGGAAGTAGCCGATCTGATCCGGACAGAAACGGGGCCGGATAATATCCAGATCCGCTGGGGCGGCGATGAATTCATGCTCTTTATCAAAAACTGCAATAAGGCCAAGGCGACCATGATCGGCCCGCGGCTTGCTGATCTTACCCGGGCGATATTTGCCAATTCGGAGAAGGAT
>CABVBB010000574.1 GCA_902496505.1 uncultured Peptococcaceae bacterium | reverse complement strand
TGGTGCTTGACAAATACTATAAATTATAGTAGTCTTGAGCCTACGGCTGCTATACTATAATTTATACTACTCTAAACAAGGGATCATGTCAAGCAAAGGAGCGAGGAGAATGAATGAACAAAGCAAGCGATTGGAACTTTTGGGACGCGCCCCCGTACCTAAGGCGCTTTTGACGCTGGGACTGCCGACTATGCTCGGGATGCTGATCAATGCACTGTACAATCTGGCAGATACGTATTTTGTAGGCGGTTTGGGCACCCAACAAATGGGGGCGGTCACCGTGGCCTTTCCACTGGGGCAGGCGGTCGTGGGACTGGGCCTTTTGTTCGGCAATGGCGCAGCAGCCTATCTGCCGCGATTGTTGGGGCGGGGTGACCAGCGGCAGGCGGATAAGGCTGCCAGCACGGCGCTCTATGCCAGCGTTGGTCTGGGAGCGGTCGTGATCCTGGGGATGCTCATTTTTCTGCGGCCTCTGCTCAAGCAGGCAGGCGCGCTGGAGAGCGTCATGCCGTATGCGCTGACCTACACCAGCATTTATCTGGCGTTTTCTATTTTTAATGTCTTCAATGTGGCGATGAACAATATCGTTTCCAGCGAGGGTGCGGCCAAAACGGCGATGGGCGCACTGCTATTCGGTGCTCTCCTCAATGTGGCTTTAGACCCGCTGCTCATCTATGGCTGCCATCTAGGTGTGGCTGGTGCAGCGATAGCCACAGCCATCGCGCAAATGGTCTCTGCGGCGTTTTATGGGCGTTATATCTGGAGCAAACGGAGTGTGTTCAGCTTTCGCCCACAGCGGTGTTGTCTGGAGCGGGAGATATGGAGCGAGATCTTGAAGATCGGCGTGCCGACCTTGATCTTTCAGCTGCTTACCAGTCTATCCATCGGCATGATCAATGATGCCGCCAAAGTCTACGGCAGTTCTGCGCTGGCAGCTATGGGGCCGCTGACCAAGATCATGTCCATGGGGAGCCTGATCGTCTTTGGCTTTTTGAAAGGCTTCCAGCCTATCGCTGGCTTTAGTTATGGGGCAAAAAATATGCACCGCCTGCGGGAAGCGATCAAAACTGCACTGCTCTGGTCGACGCTCTTTTGCGCCTGTTATGGTCTAGGAGCGGCCGTTTTCGCGGAACCCATCATGGCCTTGTTTACCGCTCATGATCAAGAGATGGTCCGCATTGGAGCGGCAGCGCTGCGGGTGAATGGGCTGTCCTTCGTGTTGTTTGGTTTCTATACAGTATATTCCTTTTTGTTTCTGGTGTTGGGAAAGGCTAAAGCTGGATGTTTTCTCGGGGCTTGTCGTCAGGGCATCTGCTTTGTGCCGCTCATCCTTTGGCTGCCGCTGCACTGGGGGCTGGCTGGCGTCATCTGTGCCCAGCCGCTGGCGGATGTGCTGTCCGCAGTGATCACGGCCTGCATGGCGCTGGCGCTCCACCGCGAAATTTAGGGAGCGGCATCCTAGAGAGCAGCACAAAAAAACAGCACTGCCTGATGAAGGAGGCAGTGCTGTTTGATGATAGATGATCTTAGAGTTTGAGATGCATAGCGTCTTTGACCTGGCGGACGGTCTCATTGCCGATGGCGCAGGCTTTGGCGGTGCCGGTCTCGATGATATCTTTGACTTCATCCAAATGGCTCTCATAATAAGCGCGTTTTTCACGGAAGGGATCGAGCAGGTCGTTGAGCTTAGCGGTCAGCTGTTTTTTGCAGGCTACGCAGCCGATCTGAGCATTGCGGCACATCTCACAGATATTGTCATGCTCGCTTTCATTGAAGACCTTGTGGTATTTGCTGACCACGCAGATATCGGGATTGCCTTTGTCCTTGACCGTGATGCGGGCAGGGTCGGTAAGCGCAGTTTTGACTTTATTAGCGACTTCTTCCGCTGTATCGGACAGATAAATGGCGTTGCCCAAGCTTTTGCCCATTTTGGCGTTGCCGTCCAGCCCCATCAAGCGGGAGCAGGCGCTGAGGCGGACTTCAGGCTCAGTGAGAACAGGCGCATACATATCGTTGAAGCGGCGTACCAGTTTGCGGGTGAGCTCC
>CABVBB010000573.1 GCA_902496505.1 uncultured Peptococcaceae bacterium | reverse complement strand
TGCATGGAGGAAATGGTGGCTGCGGACATGAATTCCAAAATGAAATCCCGGTCGCTGACGCCGTCCAGCGAATTGAGGCAGACAGCGTCAAAGCCCAATTCCCGCGCGACCTGCTCCCGATCCAAGGGGAACGTGGTGCCGGCCAGCGCGCCGCTGCCTAAGGGCAGGACATTGAGACGCACCTGCGCATCCTCCAAGCGGCCATAGTCGCGCTTGAACATCTCGACATACGCCAGCAGATGATGGGCAAAAGAGATCGGCTGCGCCCGCTGCAAATGGGTGTAACCCGGCAGAATAGTCTCCTTGTGCTCCTCGGCAATATCCACCAGCGCCTGGATCAATTCCAGCAGCAGATGCTTGATCCCGTCGATCTCTGCGCGCAGATACATGCGCACATCCACTGCCACCTGGTCATTGCGGCTGCGGCCGGTGTGCAGCTTTTTGCCCACATCGCCGATGCGCTCAGTGAGCAGCACTTCCACATTCATATGGATATCCTCTGCTGCCGGATCGAAAACGATCTTGCCCGCTTCGATATCTGCCAAAAGAGAAGCCAGTCCGTCAATGATCCTTTGCGCCTCCTCCTTGGTCATCACGCCGATATCGCCCAGCATCCGGGCATGAGCCATGCTGCCGGTGATATCCCATTTATATAATTTTTGGTCAAAGGATATCGAAGAATGAAAATCCTCTACCAACTTGTCCGTATCCTTGCTGAAACGACCGCCCCATAATTTACTCATATTCACATTCCTCCATTTATTCGTTACCCAAATTTTAAAGCATAATGCCCGCGATTACAAGATGAAATTCATGCGCAACCATCTTGCCCCCGCGCTTGTGGAAGCTTATAATAAAAATGTATACTTTAGTTAACACGATGAGGAGGATGAAACATATGAAAGTTTTACTCATTAACGGCAGTCCGCACGAACAAGGCTGCACCTACACCGCTCTGTGCGAAGTCGCGCAGGAATTAGAAAAAGCCGGCATCGCGACCGAGATCGTAAACGTCGGCCGTGAGGCGATCCGCGGCTGCATCGCCTGCGGTCACTGCCGCCAAAGCGCGGAAAGCCACTGCATCTTAAAAGACGACAGTATGGTCAATACCATCATTGACAAAGCCAAAGAAGCCGACGGCTTTGTCTTCGGCTCGCCCGTGCACTATGCCGCCGCATCTGGCACGCTGACCACACTCTTAGACCGCTGCTTCTACGCCGGAGCCAAACATTTCGCCTACAAATCCGGCGCCGCCATCATGAGCTGCCGCCGCGGCGGTGCAACAGCCACCTTTGAACAGCTCAACAAATATTTCACCATCAACAATATGCCCATCGTTTCCTCCCAATATTGGAACATGGTGCACAGCAATACCCCCGACGAAGTCCGCCAGGACTTAGAAGGCCTGCAAACCATGCGCACCCTCGGCCGCAACATGGCCTGGCTGCTCAAATGCCTCCAGCTCGGCAAAGAAAACGGCCTCGACCGCCCCGAAAGCGAAGCCAAAGTCGCTACCAACTTTATCCGCTGAAAACCGACCAGCCGCGAACATCCCAAGATGCCCGCGGCTTTTTTTTATTGTCCTAATATCCCCCAGCGATAACCATAATGACGCAGCGTCTGCTGAGCTTCTGGGCCATAGTTGGCGACAGCATGGCCCTCTATCTCTCTAAATTCTGCTGCTGTAAACCTATGATTATGGGTATAAATGTGCTGCAGCTGGCCAAATAACGCTTCATCCAAATATTGATGCAGGTTTTCTTCAAATAATTGGCGCACCTGTGGCAATCGTAAGGTGTAATTGTAATAATAAGTTTCCGAAAAAATAGGGGTGACAAAAACTCCCTGGCGCTCCAATGCATATTTTTTTTGATAGATGTGCTCTTTACACGCATTTACAACATACTTCAACTTGCCATCGCTTTGATAGGCAATCGCATAAAACGTTTTCTCTAAAATATCCTTAGGAATAGGTGAATCCTCTATATTTTTTTGTTCTTCCGCAATCCAACTGCATATCGCCTGATAGCTTATCTTGCTGATCTTT
>CABVBB010000572.1 GCA_902496505.1 uncultured Peptococcaceae bacterium | reverse complement strand
TATATTATCGGAACTTTTGATGATTTTTATATAAATTAAATTACATTTTAAGGGGTAAAGGGGTTACAAATGAAAAATCTGCGTATCAAAACAAAACTGCTTATGCAAACGACCTTTTTGTTGTTGGGTCTGACCGCACTCGGCGTAGTCTCCCTCGTGTTCATGTACCGGATGAATGAGCGCAATACGGCTATCAACGATGACTGGCTGCCTTCCGTTGTCACGGCAGAAGAACTGGACACACTCACCTCCAATTTCCGCATCAAGGAATATGGACATATCATTGCCTGGGAGCCGGAAATCATGGCATTGCGGGAAGAACAGATGGCAGACCTTCTCCTTGAAATCGACGCCAAATTCGCCGAATACGATCAGCTTGGCAGCAGTGATGAGGAAAAACAGCTGCTCGCCTCCGCCAGACTGGCCTGGGCCGATTACCTGCAGCTGCACAACACCGTAGTCGAACTGAGCCGCAGCGGCGAGATGGAACAGGCCATGGTGATCGCACGGGCCGATTCCCAGAAGCTGTTTGACGAAGCCACCGAGATTTTCGAGGAGCTGGTCGAATACAGCAAGACAAACGCCCAGAATGCAAGCCACGAAAGCACGCTTCTCTATTCCAGAGCGTGGATGCTTCTGATCTCGATCATTGTACTCCTGATCGCCGCGGGATTTCTGTTATCCCTTGCCACAGTGAAAGCCATCCTTACCCCTGTCAACGAACTGGATAACGTCGCCGCCCGAATCGCGGACGGCAACTTAAATGAAGTGATCACGTATGACTCGAAAGATGAACTGGGTTCCCTGGCCGTAAATTTTAACAAGACCGTATCGCGGCTTAAGGATTATGTGAATTATATTAAGGAAATCTCTGCCGTGCTCAACCAGATTGCAGACGGTGACCTGGCGTTTGAACTGACCTACGACTACGCCGGTGAATTCCGAAAGATCAAAGAGGCACTGGAACATATTTCCGGGTCCCTAAATGGAATTATCGGACAGATCAACCGTGCCTCCGATCAGGTTGCAAGCGGTGCGGAACAGGTAGCCACCGGCGCCCAGTCCCTCTCTCAGGGCACCTCCGAGCAGGCGGGTTCCATCGAAGGGCTGGCTGCATTTGTCGGAGACATCTCCGGACAGATCCGGGGCAATGCCTCCAACGCGGAGCAGGCCAGTGAGAAAGCCCGCAGGGTCGGCAATCAGATGTACGCCAGCAATCAGCAGATGCAGCGCATGATCGCCGCCATGGACGAAATTAGCAGCAGCTCCCGGGAGATCGGCAACATCATTGAAACCATTGAATCCATTGCGCTCCAGACGAATATTCTGGCACTCAACGCCTCCGTGGAAGCGGCCAGAGCCGGTGTTGCCGGAAAGGGCTTCACTGTCATTGCAAATGAGGTCAGAAACCTTGCCGGGGATACGGCAGACGCCTCCAAAAACACCTCCGCTCTCATCGAGAGCTCCATGAAGGCGGTGAAAAACGGCGCGGCGATTGCCTCCGAGACAGCCGCCATGATAGAAGCCGTAAATGGTGCCGTGGAGGTAGCCGAGACCGTGGACCTCATCTCCAAAGCCTCCTTAAAGCAGGCAGAGGCCACCTCACAGATCACCATGGGAATCGATCAGATTACCGCCGTAATCCAGAGCAACTCTGCAACCGCCGAGGAGTGTGCCGCGGCCAGCGAAGAGCTGTCCGATCAGGCGATCCTTTTAAACGGGCTGGTCGAGCAGTTCCGGCTGAAGGAACGTTGATAATCCGAAAAGAGTAAACGCATTATGCAACCACCACTTCCACCCTTTCGTCTCCCAGAACCTCAAACGTAAAGCCTGCTGTAACGTCTGCTAAAACGTCTGCTGTAACGTCCGCCGAACCGCCCCCGGAAGCAGCCGCGGCGGTTCTTTCCACCCGAAGCGTAATCGTTCCATCTGCCCGGCTGGCCGCTGCGGTCATCACCACGTGGCCTTCTAAGTCCGTTACGCCGGTCTCCGCGGTCATTCCATCCTCCGGGAGATACAGAAGGAATCTGACTCCCTCCGCAAACGCGT
>CABVBB010000571.1 GCA_902496505.1 uncultured Peptococcaceae bacterium | reverse complement strand
TCCAATGGTTTTTTTTACGATATGGGGTATAATAGAAGCAGAGCCAATACTTACCTGACTTTATCATTAAAAGGAGTTGTTACCAATGAACGACGTGATCATGGCCGTTATCATCGACAAAAGAAGCACCGCTGCACCAACTGTACAGCAGATTTTGACCACCTACGGCGACATCATCAATTTCCGTCTGGGCTTCCACGATCTGCACCAAGGCGAGACCAATGAAAATGGTCAGATCCTTTTGCAGCTGAGAGGCGAAAATGCCCGTATCGATCATCTGACCAAAGAACTGGCCGCTCTGGATCTGGTCAAAGTCAAATCCATGTCCTTAGACTGATCGTCTTCCTAAAGATCCCTTGTCCAAAAGCAAGGGGTCTTTTTTTGTCTGTGTTTGAATTTACCGCTTTTCAACTTTGTCCAGACATAGTACTATACAGAGAGGAGGGATCATCATGAATCTATTCGATCTAGGACAAACCATTGAAGGCTATGCCTCTTTAGATATTCAAAACGCTGCATGCAGCAAAGTGCTCAGTCCCCTGTCCACCTGCCAAAAATGTCAGGAGATCTGCCCCGTACAGGCGCTTACTTTCGCCGACGGTCAGTGGTCGGCCAACCAGTGCATCGGCTGCGGGCTATGCGTCATCGCCTGCCCCAACCATGTCTTCCGCTTGGATGAAGATACCCTTTTGCAAGCGGCTTCACCAGACAAACCACTCTTAGTGAGCTGTCGGCACAATCCTGCTCCCAATGACAGCGGTGTGCTCATCGGCTGTTTGCAGCAGCTCTACCCTGAACTCATCCTGCGTCTGCTTCCCCGCGTGCAAAAACTCGTGCTTTACGCAGACAGCCGTATCTGCGACCAGTGCCCCCAGCATTGGTACGCTCCAGGATTACCTTTGCAGCTCAAAAACTTTGGTCTGCCGTTAGATAATTTCGCCTTGGTCACCGATCCTCAAGCCTTATCTGCCCAAATCCCGATGCCCAAAGAACCCAGCCGCCGCGCTTTTTTCAAGCAGCTGTTCCACGAGACCAAGACCACCTCGCAAAAAACCATCGTCCAGTCAGCCGAAAATCTTCTGGCGGATCTGCCCACCAATGTTTCTATAGGCGATACGCCTGCTGTACTGCCCATTCGCCGCGCACCGCTGCGCAGTCTCTATGCGGCCCACCCGATGACCGCTGAATTGGCTGAGCAAGAGCTGCCTTACCGACTGCCCAGCGTGGAACACTGCACCTTCTGTGGGGCCTGCACGCATCTCTGTCCCACTGGCGCTTTGATACTGCACACCCAAGAGGATGATGGTAAGCAGCTTATGTTTCAGCCCATTCTCTGCACTCAATGTCAATTGTGCCAAGATATCTGCATGCACAAACAATTCTACTGGTCCGACCGCCTGACTGTAGGCCAGCTGCTCTCCGATAAACCGCTGCCGCTAGCCCAGTCGCCCGCTAAGACCTGCGCCCAGTGTGAACATCCCTACTGGGAGTACCCTGATGAAGGCACTGATATCTGCCCCTTCTGCCGGAGGTAAAACAGCCACTCTATTGACAGCAAACTTACGGAGGCCAAGCTTATGCCCGATCATCCCTATTTCTCACCAAGTGTCATGGACGCGCTGCTAGAACACTTCAAGCTGCCGCCCGATGACACCTATCGCAGCCTTGACGATGCCCAATTAGATCGCTATATCCTCTATTACCGCTTGTTGGACACATATGAAGAGGATATCTGCGAACAGCAAGGTGCTGATCTGACCACTCTGCTGATCAGCAAGTATTACTGGCAGGGCAAAGCAGAGTCTCGTCATCAACTGCTCTATGGTTATGACGCGGGCTTTGCTCAGCAAACCTTCCACGTGTTAGAAGAGCTAACCAGGCGTTTAGACGATCTGGATTGGGAAGTGGTCGAAGCGGTCCATGACGCTTTTGCTCAAGCCCTCTAGCGTCACTTGAAGCGTTTAAATGACACACCAAAAAGGGGCTGTCGCAATAAATCCCCAAAAACTAAACAAAAAATAAACAGCCGGACTTGCGCAGTCCGGCTGTTTCTGTAA
>CABVBB010000570.1 GCA_902496505.1 uncultured Peptococcaceae bacterium | reverse complement strand
TCTTCATTCGTACTCTGAAGCTCTTCGTTGGCCGCCACCAGTTCCTCATTGGAGGACTGCAGCTCCTCGTTTGAGGTCTCCAGTTCCTCCACGGTGGCCTGAAGGCTCTCCTTTGCCAGCTGGAGCTCCTGTTCCAGCTCACGGCACCGTCTGCTCAACTCACTCTGGCCGTCCAGCACCGTGCTGACGATGGCTTCTCCCTCTTCTGTTCTCTCCTCTGCCAGAAATGACAGCAGATAGAAATGGGACTGTCTCACATTAAAATGGTAGCCTTTGATCAGAACTTCCCGGTTTTGAAAGCCTTCCAGTCCGGTCGCCCTGATAGATGAGAAATCGCTCCCGTTCCGCAGCCTGCGCAGAAGCCCATTGACCACCAGTCCCACATCATTGGGGAGATTGGAAAACAGGTTGTTCGTAAACCGGCCTGCGTGAAACACCAGAATCTGATTAATCTCGTTGGCCATATGTAAAATATTATCCATCTCGTCCACGATGACAGAGGGCGGCATGGCTACCGAAAACGCCTGCTCGATGATTCGCTCCAGACGCATGGTATCTCCTCCAATTCCTCTGGTATTCTTATAAGAAGTGCTGCTTCTCACCCGTCCGCCCACAATGACGCCGTTTTGCAGCAAAGGGGTGTAGCTCTCACTGCGCTGATAGATCTTCCAGCGGTTGTTTACCACCTGAAATGCCCCACTCATCTCTCCCACCGATTCACTGGTTCCCATGAATAGATATCCGCCCGGATTGAGCGCATAGTAATACAGCTGGAGAAGATCCTGCTGAGTCTCCGGTTTCAGATAGATAAATAAATTCCGGCATGTGATTAAGTCCAGCCTGGAAAAAGGCGGGTTGCACAGCACGTTGTGCTCGGAAAAGATCAGCATCTTGCGCAGCTCCGCATTGACCCGGTATCCCCCGTCGCCTTTGATAAAATACCGGGAGAGAAGCTCCTGATCCACATCCGATACCACACTGTCCGGATAGTATCCCTGAGCAGCCACGGAAAGCGCGTTCTTATCGATATCCGTGGCAAATATCTTCACTTCCCAGGTCAGTTTTTTCTCCCTTATATACTCGGCGACCAGCATGGCCAGGGAATAGGCTTCCTCGCCGGTAGAACAGGCCGCCGACCAGACCCGCAGAACGCCTTCCCTGGGGTTCAGCTCCGGCAGGACATTCTTCCTGATATACTCAAACGCCTCTTCATCCCGGAAGAAGCTGGTAACGCCAATCAAAAGTTCTTTGTACAGGGTATTCTGCTCCTCTTCCGAATCAAGGAAGCAGTGCAGATACTCTTCCAGGGAAGCAAGGTGCTTTACACTGATTCTCCGCTCCAGCCGCCTTAAAATCGTATTTTCCTTATAGGAAGAAAAATCGATGCCCGAGGTAGTGCGCAGGGTCGCCAGAATCTTCGAAAGCGCCTTTCCCTCTCCGATCTCGGGATTGATTCGCGCCTGGTTGGTAATATAAGGATGCTTTAAAAATTCCACCAGCGCCTCCGCCATCTTCGCCGGCGGCAGTACGAAATCGACAAGTCCGGTTGCAATGGAGCTCTGAGGCATGCTGTCAAACTTAGCAGTCTCCACATCCTGGACCATCACCATGCCCCCGGCCTCCTTCACAGCCCGGATTCCAAGCGTTCCGTCGCTGCCCGCTCCCGATAGAACCACGGCAATCGCGTGTTTCCGCTTATCAGCCGCCAGAGAACGGAAGAACGAGTCAATGGCCAGGTTGATGTGATTCTTGCTGTTCTGTCCCTGTAAATACAGTTTCCCCTGATAAATGCTTAAGTCTTTTCCCGGCGGAATCAAGTAGACGTGGTCGGGTAATACCGCCTGTCCGTCCTGGGCCGCCTTCACTGTCATGGTGGTGCAGCGGCTCAACAGTTCCGCCATCAGGCTCTTATGATCCGGTGAAAGGTGCTGTACTACTACAAACGCAGCCCCTGTATCAGCGGGCATTGCTTTAAAGAAATCCTGGAGAGCCTCAAGGCCCCCCGCGGAGGCGCCAATGCCCACGACGCAGCACGGTTCTTCGGTCCCTTCTGTCTCTCTGGTAATTTCTT
>CABVBB010000569.1 GCA_902496505.1 uncultured Peptococcaceae bacterium | reverse complement strand
GTCGTGGTCATGGTATATTCCCGGCCACCGACCATGACATTTTTCTGCTCGACCCAGAGATCACCGCTGCCGCCGTCATAATGCCAATGTCTCAGCTGCGAACGGCTGACTGTCGTATCGCCGCTTTGATTAGTAAGCGTCAGATCATTGATGCTCACGTCTTTGATTGCGATCTGTGCTGATCCGCTGACGGCTTGCGCCTGCTTGAGATCGAGCTTGTCCAGCTGCACGCTGCCGTCGGTGAGGTCAAGCGTCAGAAAATCACTGCGCAGATTGGTCAGCCGCACCTGCGCCCGCTCAGCCTCAACTGCAATCGCTTCATAGCTCCGCTTGGGCACGATCACCCGCATGGTCAGCTCCTCCACGCCGTCATAGCCAAAATTGCCCGCTGTGGGAGGGTCCTGCGCCAGATGAGCATAGATCGTATCGCCCCGCTGGTACAACCGTACTTCCTGTCCCGCATAGCCCGGGCCATAGAGATACGCCCGCACCTTGTTGGCATCCACACTGCCGGCGATCTCCAGCCGTACTCCGCTGGCCTGGATCTCCAGCCGCTCAGCATCCTCGCCCTTGATCTCCGTCTGATAGGCAGGCTGGATGCGGCCAAGACCGCCGTTTTGATCCACGAAATCATCATCATAATAAATGCTATATTCCGCGCCGTTTTGATCCACGACTGACCAAGCCAGGACGGCTATCATCAGTACGCTGAGCACCAGCCAGCCGAGCAGCGTCAGCCAAAGCTTTTTAAATTTATGCCAAATCGTGAGCGTTCGCAGCCGCATGGCCCAGTCCCCTTTCTGCTAAGGTATATTTGAGTTTCATTATACTACACCGCAGCCGTTTAAGCACCCTTTTCTGCAAAAATCTCTGCATACCTGCTGAGAACAAAAAATAAGCCGCCATTTTCACGACATCGTAAAAATGGCGGCTCTCGTCTCTCAACGGTCACTGCTCAAAGATCGTTTGGAATTTGTCCAGACTGGCGTGGCGCACCACATCCCAGCGGCCTAGGAGCATGGGATCGTCACCCATTTTGACGGAGACTTCATTGACGGTGAAGGCCATGGTGATGCCTTGCCCGCGGAAAGTATCCAGCGCCAGCTTGCTGTAATGGCCGTAGGGGAAGGAAAAATACGGCGTATGCCGCAGCAGCTCTCTGCTGGCAGAGAGATCGGCGATCAATTCATTGACGCCTGATTCTGCCAGCACGCCCTTGCCTGAATTGCCTAGGCGGTGCATATCATGGGTATGGCTGGCAAATTGGAACACATCCTCCATCTCGTGCACCTCCGGCCAGCTCAGATATTGCAGCGCAGCCGGCGAAAAAGTCTGCGGCGTTTCCTCCACATAACTGGTCAGCAAAAAGATCACGCCGGTGAAGCCCATTTCCTTGAGAATAGGATACGCGTAGACATAATTGCTCAGATAGCCGTCGTCAAAGGTGATGACCACCGATTTTTCCGGCAGCAGTTCCTCGCCGGCAACATAGCGCTCCAATCGCTGCAAACTGACCGTATGGTAGCCGTTATCCCGGAGATAGGCCATCTGCGCGCGGAAATCCTCCAGAGAAACGACGATATTGTTGTGGTCAAAGATGCCCTTGATATCCGCCTGCGGCAGAATGTGGTGGTACATGAGCACCGGCACCGACTGAGCCTCCGGCATACTGTCGCCCAGACGGATGATCTGCTGGCCTTCATCCCAGGCATAGGGGATACCCAGCGCCTGGCAGAGCGTCGGCAGCGGCACTCGGCTCACCGCCGTATTGGTGCTGTAGTTGAGCGAGGGCGACAGATCGCCCAGCTGGATCACCTGTGCCGCCTCGCCGCCCACGATCAATTCATTGCCATCCAGCGTGTAGTCTAAGGCCAGCGCTTTGCAGAAATCCTGCACGCCCACCTGCAGTTTATGATCGACCTCCACTGCGGCCAATCGTTTGTCATTCCAGAATATTTTCGGTTCCGGCGTATTATAATATATGGCTAGGTTGATCACGCCAAACATCGCCCAGATCATACAGCACAAGATCACATTGCGCCGCTCTTTTTGTCCTTTGCTCATCCTTCGCGCCC